>NC_012491.1:4845000-5145000 GCF_000010165.1 Brevibacillus brevis NBRC 100599 | reverse complement strand
GCAAAGTTCAGTGTCAACGCCCGCATGGCTATGCTTGATGGTCCGTTGCATGAGCTGTTTGATTATAAACCAAAGGACAAGCCTCGTCTGTCCATTCATGTAACAACGCTAATTGACACAGCCAATAAAAGAAATCTGACAGTAAAGACGAGGGCGCAGGAGCTCCATCGGCAAATGTATGAAAAAGGGATGACACCTAGCTTGACTGAGTTGAAGAAAGAAAAGCGGGCGGTCAAGGTAGTGGGGACGACTTTGTTAAAAAATAATGGAACGTACGCAAGCACGATAGAACCCCGGGATACGATTCTTTTGCAAACGCTGCTCTATGAAAAACAAGGGGAATTATCCGTCACCATCCCGATTAAAGAGCAGAACGATCACAAACAAATTACGAAAGACAGGATCAGCTTTTTTATCAAGGGCGTCCAAAAAAAAGTAAAAACATCCTATCAGAACGGTCGATTTCATTTTGACGTTCATTTCAGGTTGCGAGTGTCCATATCAGAGCGAATGTTTCCGTACGACATGCAAAAGGACTACAAAAAGATGGAGCGAATGATCAGCGACGAGTTGCAGAAGGATTATATGAAGTTAATCAAGAAATGCCAGGAAATCGGTGTAGACCCGTTTGGGTTTGGTCTCTATGCACGTGCCTATGAATATAAGGAATACAAAAAGGTAGAGGATGATTGGGCGAAGGCATTTTCCAATGCCACAGTTGAAATCAAGCCAGACGTATCGATCAAGGGAAATGGCGTTGTAAAGTGAAGGGTGAAAGACAAAACCCCCTGGCGATTAGTAAATGCCAAGGGGGTTCGTTATTAATAGATCGCTTCCCAGCCTGCAGGAGTGACGAACAGGCGAATCGCCTTGATTTTGCGGTCGTCCATCAGAGTGAAGTAGTGGCGGTAGTTCGGTGGTACGGAGATCAGATCGCCTGGCTCCAGCTCGACGTCGAAGTAGCGTCCGTCTTTGCCTTTGATGGCGAAAATACCGTGACCATCGACGCAGAAGCGGCATTCATCGTCGGTGTGGTGATGCTCGCCCTTGAATTTTACCAACAGCTCGTCGAGGTTAGGTGTTTTGTCAGAGAGAACGATAATGTCCGCTGTCAAGTAACCGCGACGTTGGCTAATCGCATCGATTTCTGGCTTAAAGGTGTCGAGAATCTCTTGTTTTTCCTCGTCTGTCGGGCTGTAGTTATCACGGTGCTTTGGATCAAGGCGATCCACGCCCCATTTTTCGTAAATGATCTCTTGGGTATCCAGGAAGGAGACAACTTCCTCGGGTGCGGAGATGTACTCATTGTTGTCGTGAAAACGAATTTGTGCCATCGTTTATTCCTCCTTAATTGGTGGTTGTAGTGGACACGACTGCTTGGCGCAATTGCAGCCAGCGGGCGTGATACTCGAATAGGAATTCAAAAGCTTCCAGATGGCGCTTGGCCTCGAAGTCATTGCCGCCCCACGTGTAGATACCGTGGTTACGAATGAGTACGCCGGGAACTTCTGGTGTCATCACTTTTTCAATGGCGGCAGCCAAGGTCGGAATATCGGCAAAGTTCTCAACAATCGGAACAGTAATGCGCGCGTTTTCTTCCCAGATTCCGAGTCCCTTGATCAGCTCTTGTCCTTGGATGGAAAAGGCGCGTTGTCCAAAGTACAGCTCGGAAATGAGATTATTCCAGACCGTATGGACGTGGAAGCAAGCCCCTGCCTTCGGGAACGTTTTGTAGACGACGGCGTGGATGAGCGTTTCCGCGGAAGGCTTGAGAGCAGTATCATCCACTGGATGCGAGTCTTGATCTACCACCAGATAATCTTCGGGGGACAGCTTGGTTTTGTCTTTGCCGCTTGCTGTTACAGCAAATTGCAAGGGATCGCTTTGTATTTTAATAGAGAGATTGCCACTGGTGCCGGGAAACCAGTCCCGGCGGGCAAATGTCAGCTTGGCGTCATCCAGACGGCGAAAGGCATCCAGACGTTGTTCGAGTGTTGCAGTCATGAATTAGACGACCTCCTGTTGGACTTGCTGTAAAATGCGAATCACATCGTGGAATGTGGCAAACGTGCTATGCGGCAATTGCAGCTCTTCCGCCTTGTCAGCGAGGAAGGAACGAGCAATCACATAATCAGCGATCTTGGCACCAGCCAAATCAGTGATGGAGTCGCCGATGACGATGCGGAAATGGGTTGCTGGATCGTAACGGCGGATGATGGTCGTCTTGCACATGCCGCAGCCGTTCGTGCAATGTTCATCGCAAGCGTTTGGCCACGTAATGGTGATGCGCTCTCCGCTGAAATCACTGCCATTGCAGTAGATCGGTACATCGGCAAGATCGAAGGGTGCCAGGATAGGCTCCAGGAAAAAGTCGATGCCGCCACTCGTGATCAACAGCTCGATGCCTTCTTCGCGGCAATAGCTCACAAATTCAGCAAATCCTGGGCGAATGGTCGCTTCATGGACAATAAAATCAATAATGTCCTGGCGCAAGGAGGAGGGCAAGAGTTGAAACAGCTTGCCAACTCCTTCCTGAACGCTTATTTTTTGCGAAAGGATTTGCTCCGTCAAGGCTTCCCACTCAGGGGGAGCGAACTTGCGGACAATCGCTACAATGTTGTCTTTTTCGGTAATCGTACCGTCGAAATCGCAGAACAGGACGAGCTTCTTACTCATCGTGCGCCACCCCACTTTTCCAGGGCGATCGCCAGTTCTTGTGATTCTGAGGAGGCTTCTTCCAATGTTCGGCCTGCGGTGACTGCCTCAATCGCGGCAACGAAAGCTTTTGCTCCTGCGGTTGCTCCACCGGGATGACCGTGGATTCCGCCTCCTGCATTGACGATTTGATCGAGTCCGAAGTCTTGATAAAGCTGTGGAACCAGCCCCGGATGAATGCCGGCAGACGGAACCGGGAAGGAACGGCGTACACCATTCAATGGATCTGTCAAATGCTTCGCGAGCTGCAACGCTTCTGTTTTGTCCAGAGCCACATTGCCATATGGGGATGGGAAAAGCACCAAATCCGCCCCAGCTACACGCATCAACGTACCGAGTAGGAGCGGGGTGGCGATGCCGTAGTCAGGTGATGGATAGTATGCGCCTGCCAATGCTGGATGCGCCATGATTGGTACGTGTACGTCAGGATCGGCTGCCAAACGGTGCAGGGCATCGAAGCCAAAGGCCAGCACGTTGAATAAGAGGCAATCAGCCCCCGCCTCTACTGCACGCTTCGCTTTTTCGTTCAGCTCATGCACAGGTCCAGTCAGGTTGGCTGCATAGAGGACGGGCTTGCCAGTTTCGGCTTCGGTCTCCTGTGCGATCTGCTTGAACGCTTTGATCCGTTCGATAAAAGGAGCACGGTCATCTGCAAAGAAGATTTCGTCATCTTTCACGAGATCGACTCCGCCCAAGGCTTGTGCTCGGAATTGCGTCTTCAGATCGTCGAAAGGAAGACCTAGACACGATTTGAAAATGCTCATCAAGAGCGGGCGGTTATGTGCACCTAAACGTTCGCGCAGACCATCAATGCCGAACTTCGGTCCAGGGAAAGCCTGGAGGAATGATTCAGGGAAAACAATGTCGACGAGCTTGATTTTGCCGTCCATCGACAGTTTGCCGAATATTCCGGTTAACAAGGAAGGAATGTCCGCTGTAAAATTGCGAGTCGGATAGCTAACGGTAATCAGACCGCGTGTTTCTCCGTTTTCCAGTGTCGCAATCGGTGTCGCGCTCACAGCTTCACCGAGATATGGCGCTAGCATAGCTTGCTTGGCAAGCGGCAGGTCCGTCCAGGAACCGACTGTCATGCCAACAGCAATGGCTTGCGCTTTTTTGTTCAAGTCTTTTGCTTGTGTGAGATAGGTGACGAGGATACGTTGTTCACTCATGGTACGTCAAATCCTCCTTGAATTAATAAAAAAGCCTCCCCATTGAGCGGGGAGGCGGTTGTCGACTATGAAAGCGTCTCGTCTCCTCTCATCTCTCGGGTCAGTAGCCGAAACGAGCCAAAATTGCTCGATCTCGACTCTTATCCGTTGGAATTAGCACCGTTTCGCTATCCAAGGTACGCATGATGAGCGTACGATTCATGGTATAGCGCCGGTTGCCGGGCATCATAGGGCCAGTCCCTCAGCCAGCTCGCGATAAGAGTTATTCGTTTCCCCCATGATATGACGTTCATTGTCAGGAGTCAATCCTTGTTTTTGCAGAGAATGTGCAGGAGATTATTAGAAAAATGAGACGAAGATGAAACTTTTTTACAATTCCTTCGTGGTAAGGGGTGAAAGGGTGTGAACGGCTTGGGAAAGTAGGTCTGGAGGATGTGTACCAGCTGCATGTAAACGATATTTACCGCTATCTTTTCCGGCTGACACGAGATGAGAGGCTGGCAGAGGATTTGACACAGGAAACCTTTTGTCGCGCCTTCTCTTCCTTGGACGACTACCATGGGGAAAAAGTACGGCCCTGGCTGTTCAAGGTGGCCTATCACGCTTTCGTGGATGGTTATCGCAAGAAGACGAAACAACGATTTGTGTTTGTAGAAGCCTTGCCAGAGCGACCTGATCATTTGGCGGTTGATCCGGCAGAGCATGTCGTGAATCAGGAGCTATGGGAAGTGGCCTACGACTATTTGGAGAAACTTCCGGAAAAGCAGAGACAGGTCATTTTATTGTCCGCCATGCAGTTTTCCTACGCGGAAATGGCAGAGGTACTCGGAATCGAGCTGGCAGACGTCAAGCGCTCCTTGTTTCGGGGACGACAAAAGATGCGGCAGTTGTGGAGGGAGGAAAGCAAGTGATGAACACGGAGAAGAATCAACGCGAGCAAAGGTTGCTTGCTTATTTGCGTGGAGAAATGACGGCAGAGGATTCGAAACAATTCGAGGAAGAAATAGCCGCTGACGAAGAGTACGCACAGCGATTGGAAAGGCTTTTGTTGGGGGAAGAAACAGAAGAGGACAACGAGAAAACCAAACAGTCTGAAACACTGTCAGCTGAAAAACAGCGTGCCATTGTTCGCCGGGGGAAATGGAAAAATCGGTTGTCCAACGCAGGATTCACCATAGGGCTTCCCTTTCTGGCGGGAGTTGTGCTGCTGATTTTGAATGGCTGGGTTGGGTCGCTGATGCATGAAGACCTGTTCCGCGTTGCGAAGTCGATGGTCAATTTTACTCAGCCAGGTGTGAGAGTGGGGGGGAGTGGTTCACAGGTCGGATTGCTGTACGGAAACATCAGCATGGAACTAAGCGAGCGGGTTGGGGGAGAGGAAAAGAATGCGGGTCGTTTTGAGAGTACGAATGTGCTGTGGAATGTGAATGCCAAGCCGCAATGGACGAACGGGGTCAGGGAGCAAAAGTTGTTTTTCCGTTATCCGGCAGAGGAGGAAACGGAGGATACCATGTCTCTCACCTCAGCTGCCTGGACGACAATGGAGAAGCTGCCCGAAGGAACGGTTTCGCAGCTTGCGATATCTTTTGACCACTTTCTGACGTACGAGGAGTATTATAAGCTGGTTACCCGCCATGTTACCTCTTCAGGTCAAGATACAGTCTGGCTTGCAATAGATACAGGGGTAGAGCTCAAGCAAGCTGAAAGCGGAGATGTGCTTTTTGGTTCCGGGGAAGTGTGGGGATTTGCCCAGCGAGAAATGGATTACGGTGGTGTATATAAAAAAGGGGATGGGGACAGAGTAATCGCAAACTATCTGGAGGAGATGAGTTATTTGTCAGAGCAAGAGGAACTGGCTCGTGATATCGGAAGATCCTTACTCCCTGGCAGAGATCTACAGATTGCAGAGCGATACAGTCACATACAGAAATACGGGGTTCGCATCTACGGAGCCGTCCTCACCGGACCTACGAAAGAACTGCTGAAGCTCAAGGCAGAAAAGTCGATAACAGCAGCGTTTTTAGGCAAGGTAGACTGGTGGAATTGGGAGCGACCTGAGGCATCCGGAACACAATACAGCTATTGATAGCAAGGTGCGAATTTTTGCACAAAAGGGTGTTGACATCGTGGAAGCGTTGGTTGTATGATTCAAACTAAATCAAAAACCGAATACGTTTTGGATACCTTATCCAGAGAAGGTGGAGGGACTGGCCCGATGATACCCGGCAACCGACATGACGCCATTCAGACGCGAGAAAGCGACTGATTAACAGGCGACATGCACGGTGCTAATTCCTGCAGAAACAAAAGTGGTCTGGAAGATAAGGGGGACATCAACACGGTTCTTACACGTGACGACAGCGACCTCTTTTCTTCGGGAAAAGAGGTCTTTTTTGCTCTCATGACACAAACAAAACAAGTAGAGATAGAGGAAAAATAAGTAGAGGGGAGTTTTGGAATCATGGCATATCGCGCATTGACTGAACAGGAAGCAGTGGAGTACGTAAAAGGAATACCGGGTCTTTTTAGCGAAGGAGCAGAGCTGACCAGCCGAGAAATCGGGGATGGCAACCTCAATCTGGTTTTTGACATTCAAGAGCCAGCAACCGGTAAGAGCGTCATTGTCAAGCAAGCACTGCCTTTTGCTCGCGTTGTGGGGGAATCTTGGCCGCTTACGATTGATCGGGCTCGCATCGAGAGCGAGGCACTCCGGATTCAGCACAAATACGTTCCAGACCTGGTGCCACAGGTGTATCATTTCGATGGGGAACTTGCGTTGACCGTCATGGAAAACGTCGGGGACCATATCATCATGCGCAAAGGGTTGATCGAAGGAAAGCGGTATCCGCTATTTGCGAAGCAGATTGGCCGTTTTCTCGCGCAAACGTTATTCTTCACATCCGATCTGGGCGCACATCCATACGATAAAAAAACGCTAGTCGGAACATTCATAAATCCAGAATTATGCAAAATCACAGAAGATCTCGTCTTTACTGATCCGTATGAAAATGCGCCTACCAACGACTTCAACCCGTTGATCCGCCGCGAAGTCGAGGCGATCTGGAACAACAGGCCGCTGAAGCTGGAAATCGCCAAGCTGAAATACGATTTCCTTACGCGCTCGGAGGCGCTGCTGCATGGTGACTTGCATACCGGAAGTATTTTCATCACGGAAAACAGCCTAAAAGCAATCGATCCAGAGTTCGCTTACTACGGCCCAATCGGCTTTGACATTGGGGCGATTATTGCCAATCTGCTGCTCAACTACGCAGGACAGCACGGTCTGCAAAAAGATCAAGGAGAACGGGAAGCGTACCGCGAATACTTACTGGAAACAGTCGAGGATGTCTGGAATGAATTCGTTTCACAATTCGTTCAACTCTGGCACAAGCACGCCAAAGAGCGCAGCGCCCATGTCGAAGGACTGTGGCAAAGCTACGTGAAGCGCCTGATTCAGGATACAGCAGGCTATGCCGGATGCAAAATCTTGCGTCGTGTCATTGGCTTGGCAGGCGTAGCGGACCTGAATGCCATCGAAGACGACCAGACTCGCGCAGAAGCAGAGCGTCTGGCTCTCTCGATTGGAGAAGCGCTGATTCTCGGTCGCAGCGGCATCGAGGAATCGACAGATATCACGGACATCGTACGCACAATAACTGAACGCTACTACCAGGAGGCTACAACAGTATGACAACCAGCACTCAATTGGCACCTGTAAAGTGGGAGAATGACGCATTGGTCTTGCTTGACCAGACGCGTCTGCCAGTAGAAACAATCTATTTGAACTTGACCACCTCCGAGCAAGTCTGGGGTTCCATCCGACGCTTGGAAGTGCGTGGCGCACCAGCCATTGGCATGGCGGCAGCTTACGGGCTCTACCTGGGCATTCGTGGCAGTGAAGCGAGTAACTACGACGAGTTTTGGCAGGAATTGAACCAGCAGGCAGACTACCTGGGCTCGTCCCGTCCGACAGCAGTGAATCTGTTCTGGGCATTGGATCGCATTAAGGCTCGTGTTGAAAAAGAAAGCGGTGCGTCGATTGCCGAGTTGAAGGCGGCAGTACTCGATGAAGCACTGGCGATTCAAAAGGAAGACGCTGAAGTATGCCGGACCATCGGGGAGAATCTGCTCACTCTGTTGCATGACGGTATGGGAATTCTCACGCACTGTAACCCAGGGGCATTGGCTACAGCAGCGTACGGTACGGCTACTGCTCCCTTTTATTTGGCAAAGGAACGCGGTTGGAACCTGAAGGTGTACGCGGATGAAACCCGTCCTGTTCTCCAAGGCGCTCGTCTTACTGCATTCGAATTGCAGCAAGCAGGGATTGATGTGACGCTGATCTGCGACAACATGGCGGCGATGGTCATGTCCCAAGGAAAAGTAGAGGCTGTCATCGTGGGGACAGACCGCGTAGCAGCGAACGGCGATGTCGCCAACAAAATCGGTACGTATGGGGTAGCGGTATTGGCAAAAGCTCACGGCATTCCTTTTTACGTGGCAGCTCCCTTGTCCTCCGTCGATTTGGACACACCGACAGGCGCAGATATTCCGATTGAAGAGCGTCCAGCCGAGGAAATTACCCATGGCTTGGGCAAACAGGTAGCTCCAGACGATATCAAGGTGTACAATCCTGCGTTCGATGTAACGCCTGCGAAGTACATTACAGCGATCGTTACCGAGACAGGCATTTTCAAGCCGGAAGAGATCGGCAATAGCAAAAAATAAAAGACATTTTTATATGCGTTCGCCTATTGTTGCTGGCGGGCGCTTTTTGCTCATTTTGGCGTTTTCCAGTAAAATATCCAAGAAAAGGGGAGATTCGTATGCAAACGATCCAACAGATAGCCATCAATGAAGATACGTACTTGAAACAGTTAGAATTAGCTGATGCTGAGCAGTTATTTTTGCTTACGGATTCGAACCGGGAGAATCTTATGGAATGGCTGCCGTGGCTGAATTATACGAAGAAGGTAGAGGATTCTCGCCAATTCATCCAAGCGACGATTCATCAGTACAACGATAATCGCGGCATCCACTACGGTATTTGGTACCAAGGACGTTTGGCTGGTACAGTCGGCGTACATACAGTGGATTGGATCAACAAAAAGACGTCCATTGGCTATTGGCTGGGTGCGCAATTTCAGGGAAAGGGCCTGATGACAGAAGCAGTGGCGACCTACTTGGACGTGTTGATCTTCGGGTCATGGGATTTGGAAAAAGTAACGATTCAGGCTGCTACGGAAAACCACAAGAGCAGATCGATCCCGGAACGATTAGGGTTTCAACTGGAAGGGATACTTCGCCGGAATGAATTCCTTTACGATCATTACGTGGATCATGCCACTTACAGCCTGCTAAAAGAGGAATGGCTTGACTGGAAAACCGATAAAAAATCTTAGATTGAACTGTATGCATTGATTGACAATGAAAATTCTGTAAATTACGATGGTGAAGACAGATCAAGAGGGCTGCGCGTGATTCGCAAGCCCTTTTTTAGTCGTGCTGTTAGGTCTAAATAAATAGAGGTGATTTACATGCAGACACTTCGGCAATTATCTTGGTTTTTTCGTGCCTATTGGAAGAGATACGTCATTGGAATCTCTGTGCTGTTTGTCATCGATGTTCTCATGCTATGGCCGCCGAAATTAATCGGGGATACGGTCGATTCGATTCGCAACAGTTCCCTGACGGACGCTGACTTGACGCAAACAGTGGTCATCTTGCTCGTATTGGGCGTGAGCTTGTATGGGTTGCGGTTTCTCTGGCGGTACTTGTTAAATGGGGGAGCCTTGATTCTGGAGCGAACACTTCGCGAGCGACTGTTTGCCCATTTGACCAGAATGACCCCGTCGTTTTTTCATCGCAAACGCAGTGGTGATCTGATGGCCGTGGCTACCAATGACATTCCCGCCATTGAACAAACAGCGAGTACAGGGGTGCTTACGCTTGTCGATGCGTTGTTCATGACCGTGTTAACGCTAGGCGTCATGGTGACCGCGATTGATTGGAAGCTGACGCTGGCTGCGCTGATCCCGATGCCGTTTTTGGCTTGGTCAACGGCGTACTATGGAAAGCTGCTGCATGATCGCTTTTACTTGGCACAGGAAGCCTTCGGAGAGATGAATGATCATGTTCAACAATCCGTATCGGGCGTTCGGGTATTGAGAGCATTTGTTCAGGAAAAGGCCGATATTGAGGCATATCGCCGGGTCAGTGAAAAAACGTTGGAGCGAAATGTGAGCGTTTCACGGATTGACGCGCTGTTTGAGCCGACGATCGCGATTATTATTGGCTTCAGCTTTTTGATCGGGCTGGGCTATGGCACGTATTTGGTGTTCACTAGCGCTATCTCCTTAGGGGATTTGGTTGCGTTCAATTTATACCTGGGACTTTTAATTTGGCCGATGTTCGCTTTTGGTTGGCTGGTTAATGTGTTGCAGCGCGGTGGCGCATCCCACAAACGCTTTACAGAGCTAATGGTGGAGCAGCCAGATGTGACGGAAGCAGCGAATCCAGTCACGAGCCAAATCGCCAATACCGTAGAAGCACGCCATTTTTCTTTTACGTATCCAGGCACTGACAAGCCAGCACTCACCGACATCTCGTTTCGTTTGGGTGAAGGAGAGACGCTTGGGATTGTCGGGAGGACGGGAAGCGGCAAGTCGACGTTGTGTCGTGCCTTGTTGCATCAATATCAGATGAAGGAACAAGTCCTGTTAATCGGGGGCATCCCGATCGAAGGACTCGCTTTTGATACGCTGCGGGAAAAAATCGGCTATGTGCCTCAGGAGCATTTGCTGTTTTCACGGACGATTGCCGAAAATGTTGCATTCGGGAAACCACAAGCGACGACCGAGGAAGTGATGCATGCGCTGGAGCTTGCGGAGATGAAGAGAGATTTGGCCCAATTCAGAGAGGGCTTGCAAACCATGGTTGGAGAGAAGGGGGTCACCCTCTCTGGGGGGCAAAAACAGCGGATTTCTATTGCACGCGCTCTTTTGATGGATGCGGGGATTCTGATTCTCGACGATTCACTATCGGCTGTGGACGCGCGGACAGAGGAGAGTATCCTTCGTCATCTGCGACAGGAGCGCGCGGATAAAACGACCATTATTACTGCTCATCGTCTGTCTGCCGTACAGCACGCACAGCTGATTCTCGTGCTGGATGAGGGGCGGATCGTCGAGCAGGGGACACATGACGAGCTGATGCACCGCAACGGCTGGTATGCAGAGCAGTACCGTCGTCAGCAAATGGAGCATGATGTGGCTGGTTGAGAGAGGGGGAAAACGTTTCATGAGCAAACAAAATGTATGGGGGCGTTTGACCGAGTACGCCAGGCCATTTCAAAAGCAAATACTAGGCGCATTGTTCCTGCTCTTGCTGGGAACGAGTGCAGAGCTGGCGGGGCCTTTTTTAGCCAAGGTCATGATTGATAATCACATCCTGGCGATCCAAAAGCCTTGGTATCAACTGGACGAAGTGCCACCACAAGCAGCGGGGCAAGTCGCCTCAGTGAACGGTACGAACTATATTCGTGAAGATGTCGCTGCAAAGACAGGACTTGCTTTGGACAGGAGCAATCCAAAAGAAGTAACTGTGCTGACAGAAGGCACGACTTATTACTTGGTTTCTGGCAAGGTGAATCCGAATACGGAGAAGAAATTCACCCCGATTGCGCCAGAAAACGGCAGGGAACGCTTCGAGGTAACAACGAAGGATCAATCAGGTCAAGAGATGACCTCCACAGGGATTCGGCTAACCGCAGAGGAAGTCAAGGCGATGTACCAAGGGGATGTCCTGCCTATTGTCTGGCTGTCTGTAGGTTATGGGGCACTGATCTTGCTCTCAGCTGGTTTCAACTACGTACAGATTTTGTGGCTGCAAAAGATCGCACAGCGCATCATTCAGCAAATGCGGATGAAGCTGTTTATCCATTTACAAAAGCTCCCGGTTGCCTTTTTTGACAAAACGCCAGTAGGTGCGCTTGTCTCCCGTGTGAGCAATGATACAGAAGCCATCCGTGAGCTGTATGTAAGTGTGCTCGCCACATTTGTACAGAACGGTCTTTATTTGATTGGAATCTTGATCGCGCTCTACCTCTTGCAGCCTGAGCTCGCCCTCTTCTGCTTTTTGACGGTGCCAGTGCTCGTACTGTTAGTCTACGTGTATCAAAGGTACAGCTCTCGCTACTATGCAGTGATTCGCGCGAAGCTCGGTGATATGAACACAACGATCAATGAAATGATCCAGAACATGACGATTGTGCAGGCTTTTCGTCGGGAGCAAGGTGTACAAAAGGAGTTTGCTGATGTAAACGAAGACTACTTCAAGGTGCGGATGAAAGAAATCAATCTGGAATCCTTGCTTTTGCGCCCAGCGGTAGATTTGATCTGGAAAATTTCCTTGACCCTGATCGTCTGGTATTACGGCTCTACATCTTTCCACAGTGCGATTTCCTTCGGTGCGCTTTTTGCATTTGTCGATTATATGGGGCGTTTTTTCGAACCGATCAACATGATCATGAATCGGTTGTCGCAAATGCAGCAGGCGACTATTTCGGCGGGACGCGTCTTTGAAATTATGGATGAGCTGCCGGAGAAAAAAGAAGCTGGTGCGCAAATCGAGCGTCCGCGTGGTGAGGTTGTCTTTGATAACGTTTCTTTTGCCTATCAGGGTGATGATTACGTTTTGAAAAACGTCTCCTTTACGGCGCAGCCTGGTCAAACGATTGCGCTGGTAGGGCACACCGGATCGGGAAAAAGCTCCTTGATGAATTTGCTGCTCGGGTTCTATCCGGTGACGAAAGGGAGCATTTTAATCGACGGACAAGATATGAGACAGGTTGATACGCACTCATTGCGCAGTCATGTCGGCCTCGTTTTGCAGGACCCGTTCTTGTTTACGGGAAGCATTGGATTCAATATTCGTATGTACAAGAATACGATTACGGATGAAGAAGTGAAACGGGCTGCAAAAGCGGTACGTGCTGACGAATTCATCTCCAAACTGCCGGGTGCATATGACGAACCGGTCGTCGAGCGAGGCATGACACTATCCGCAGGTCAACGCCAATTGATCTCTTTTGCGCGGGCATTGGCTGCTGATCCTGCGATGCTGATCTTGGATGAAGCAACGGCAAGCATTGACAGTGAAACAGAGCTAGCCATTCAGGAAGCGTTGCATGTACTATCAAAAGGTAGGACGACATTCATCATTGCACATCGCTTGTCGACGATTCAACACGCGGACCAGATTCTTGTCTTGTCCCGAGGTGAAATCATGGAAAGAGGTACCCATGATGAACTCATGGCGCAAAATGGTCTTTATCAAAAAATGTATCAGCTTCAGCAGGGGAGTGCTTCCGTAGAGAGTGCTTAATAGGGGGCTAGGGAGGAGAAACAACACCATGTCACAGTCACGTTACACCTTTTGGGTGTTGATTTTGGCTGTCGGTATTGCGGGGGTAAGCCAAGGCTTGACGATCCCGATGCTGACGGTTTTATTGGAGAAACAAGGGGTTTCATCCGTGATGAACGGGCTCAATGCTGCTGCCTTGTATATTGGGATGGTCATGGTCAATCCATTTTTGGAAATCCCACTGCGGCGCATTGGATACCGGGCAACGATATTATGTGGATTGCTGTTGGTGACGATTGCAACAGCACTCATCCCGATGTTCAGTCATTTGGCGGTCTGGTTCGTATTACGTTTATTGATGGGTGTGGGCGATAGTGGTTTACATTACGCCAGCCAAATGTGGGTGACCAAGATCGCAGCTCCCGAGAATCGTGGACGTGATCTTTCCATTTACGGGTTGGCATATGGAGTGGGCTTTAGTGTTGGTCCACTAGGCTTAAGCGTGCTGCACTTGGGGATTTGGGTACCTTTTGGCGGTTTGCTCGTTCTCTATCTGATTGCCTTCTTATTATTATCCCGGATCAAAAATGAATTCCCCGCACAGATTGAACAAACAGAAAAGAAGCAAAACAAATATGCATTTGTATTGCGACTTGCCTGGCTGGCGCTGATTCCTTCGTTTTTGTACGGATTCATGGAGACGTCACTCAACGGCAGTTTTCCCGTTTATGCCTTGCGTACCGGCTTGTCTGTTGAATGGGTTTCCTTGATCCTTCCGTCGTTTGTCGTGGGAAGCATTATCTTGCAGATGCCGCTGGGGGCATTGAGTGACCGAGTCGGACGCAAGCAGGTCATGCTCGTGTGTGCGCTTGTAGGGGGATTGGCTTTCTTCCTGTTCCCGTTTGCAGGCGAAAACGTATGGCTGATGATGCTGTTGTTGGCCATAGCAGGAGCGGCTGTCGGTTCCTTTTACTCGCTGGGATTGGCTTTTTCGGCAGATATATTACCAGCCTCGATGGTTCCTACCGCAGGAATTATCGCAGGCGTCAATTTTGGTGTCGCCAGTATTTTGGCTCCGAATGTGAATGGTCTGCTGATGGACGTGTGGGAGCCGTGGACGATCTTTTGGCTGATGGGATCGCTGCTCATTGTTTTCGCGGCAGCTTGCCTGTTTTTCAAGCAAAAAGCAACCCAGGAACAGACGTATTCAATGCCGTTGCAAAAACAGGGGTAAAAACAAGGAGGATAAGCTTCGCCAAGTTTTTGGCGAGGCTTTTATTTTTTGCCCAAAAAAGCATAAACGGGCATCAAGGAGGGAAGCGTATGAATAGTAAGTAGAACAGCATGATTGGAAGGGGTTACCCAATGCTGACACCTTGCATTTTCAGAAGAGGCATTGCCTGGATCTTATTTTTCGTGCTCAGTCTGGTAATCATCCCGTTTTTCTCAGATGACGGCCAGGCTCCGAAACCGTCTGCACCTGCACCTGCCACTACAAATGCAACTTCGCAGCCATAGCAACTGACAAAGAGGCTACAAAAAAGGATCGGTTGATCTGAGAAAGGTACAGTCCCTCACAAAAGATGAGGAGACTGTACCTTTTTCTTTACAAAAAATGCGATTGAGCTTATTTGGTATTCGATAAGCCTTTTTTCCAAAACTCCTATAGATTTGAAGAGCATGCAGGTGCACATATTTACGAATTTTCACATACGCCTATGACCTCTTTAGGTATTGACTCAAAAACCAACACTTCTGGTTTTAGATAAGGTTTTTTTAACAAGTACTCTTCAAGTGTCATCATACTATTCCAATACAATTTGATCCAATGCTCAAGAGATTCACCAGTATCAAAATCCAACGCTTCTTCAAAGGTGAATTTATTATCTTCATAGAATGATTGGTCATATATATTCATTGTAATATTCCCATCAAAAACTAGAATTTTATCAGTAAAGATAGGAAAGTAAAACGATTTAGGCTTGTGAGGCTCTAAGTTTACTCCTATAGCTGTCTGAAAGTTCACCCAGATAGGAGCATTAAGAGGTTTTAACATATCAGCTATCTGAGATTTAATCTCCCCACCATTCCCATACCAGTTATTAGATTTTGTTGAATAGTTTATCCCTCGACCCATAATTTCTTCGATTGAAACATGGTGATCATGATCTTCAGGCAATATTGCATGATATAGAAACATAGTCATTTGTGTACCTGCTTTCTATTCTTTATTTCTAGGAACATGAGGAAAATGGGAACTATTTTTCGGATTATCTAAATTTTCGAAGACCCTGTGACTTCCTGTCGGTGTGTCAGGTGTGCTTATATTCCCGTCAAATTCCTTATAATATTTCGTTATTTTATTTGGATTTGGATTATTAGGATTGGGCCAATTTGTATAAGCTTTATCTGGATTGGTCATGGTTTCCCTTCTCAACTCTTTTACATCAACATCCTTACCATACTGGGATCTATTCTTTGTGGAAGGTTTACTAGGATCGTATATATGTTTTTTCGCATGCTCATTTACAAAATTATTTGGATCGCTCCCCCCACCGGTTTTTGTAGGAACTGGAGGTTTACCCGTTGCCTTCTTTCCCTTCCTTAAAGCACTCACTAAATCCTTAATGGATTTACTTCTTCCCAAAGTCAGAGCTTGCATGGCAAGCCCACTGATTGCAAGCGCATCCTCAAGGTTGATGTCCTCATCCTGCAGCGTATCTAAATCTTCCTGTATTGGTTCTATGAAGCCTTCTTGGACAAACAGATTGACGCCCTTGGGCAAATCCTCAGCCGCCTTCTGCAAACCCTTCGGCAAATCATTTGCGGCTTTCTCCAAAGCCCCTGGTAGCTCACTTGTCGCCTTTTGCATCGCAGCAGGAACGTCTCCCAACTTGGAGATTCCTTTCACGAAGTTATCCCACATAGTTGGCTTTTCCTGTGGCTTCTCGCAAGCTGGTCCTTGTCCAAAACCGGATTCTGTCGACCCGCTTTGTGCTAGCGACTGAACTCCTATCGTCACCCCACCCAAATCCTGCCCATCATCTTCAATCTTGATCAGTCCACAATGGAAGCACATATTGGTTGATTTGTTCAGCAATGCCGGATAGTCTCCGACCACTTTGTCCGCTTTGCCATCGATCCATGGCATTGTCGTCAGAGGTGTGCACGGCATAGGTGTAAGTACACCATTGTTGGCTGCTGTGGCAGAAGCGACTACGGGATTTTTTAAGCTACTGCATTTTCCGAAAGCCATGATGTTTACATTGGGAACAAAATCCATGATGTTCATTTGGGGCTTCCCTTTTACAAAAACACCATGACTGAACGGCATTTTTAACCGACTTACCTTACTGCCGTTGCTACATGATAGAATGGCACCAACAACCACGTAACTCTTGCGTTCCGCATTCGATTTTTGGACGGTGATATCTTCAATATTGGGCATGCAGTCTCCTCCTCACAGGCAGATTCCTATACAGATGGAAGATGCTTGTGTTGAAAGATGAATGACTGATATCCAATCTATATAAATAAAGGGAAAAATGCCCATACATTGAGATATAGGATGTGAAGTAGTGACAAACAATAGATAGAAAGTCTCGAATGCACCGTGCATCTATAGGTACTTGGATAGGAGTATTGAATGGAACATACAAAAGACGACCCTATCCCCAAAAATTGAAGTGCACCCCTTAGAATAGACATTGGAAAAAACCCCTAGGTTAATCCGATGTAATTCTAGGGGGTGCTTTTCGTCATGGCAGTGAAAGGACACAAATGTAAACATTATCCAGAATCACTCAAGGTAGAAGCGGTTCGCTTGCACGTGGAAGAAGGATGGAGCTACAGAAAGATTGCAGAACACCTAGGGGTCCAGGATAAATACCGCGTCAGAACTTGGATGAGAAAGTATCGTGAAAATGGAGATGCATCATTCAAGGACGGGCGTGGAAATCCTCATCGGGTTGAAACGGAGCAGGACCGGGAAATTCGGCGTCTACAACTGGAGGTAGATGTCTTAAAAAAGTGGTTACAAATCTTGAATCGGGAGGGTTGCAAAACAAGCACATCGTCGTTGACGAGCTAAGGGACAAACGAAGCGTTCAAGAACTGTGCGCTTGTTTAGGTATAAGCCGAAGCGGTTACTATGCGTATGTGAAACGCAAGGACAATGATCCCGACGAACATCTCAAACGCAAAATCAGAAGCATTTATGAAGAACGGGACAAGACGGTTGGCTATCGTCGTGTCCAGGACGAGTTATACCGCCAATATAACCTGAAAGTAAATCACAAGAAAGTGCTACGTCTCATGCAGGAGCTAGGCATGCAGGCAATCATCCGTCGTAAATACATCCACCGTACCAGTTATGAAACGGCTGTGTCGGATGGCAGAATCACGGAAAATTTGCTGCAACGGAATTTCACTGCGGAAGGGCCTAATCAAAAGTGGGTAACGGATGTCACACAGTTTCGGGTATTTGACCATCGGATTTACTTATCTGCTATAAAAGATCTATGGAACAATGAGATTGTCGCTTATCATCTAAGCCAGCGTAACGATAATCCACTTGTGTTAGAAACCTTCAAGAAAGCATTTGAAAAACAAAAAGACGTGGCTGGATTGATCGTTCACAGCGATCAAGGGTACCAGTACACGTCCCATGCTTACCACGACATGCTGCCAAAGGTTGGAGCCCAAATCAGCATGTCACGCCGAGGCAATTGTTATGACAACGCCTCTATGGAGAGCTTCTTTTCGCATCTGAAAGTTGAAGCACTCTATCCCTATGATATCCGAAGTATAGAGGAAGCACAAAGGCGAATAGAAGAATTTATTCTCTTTTATAACGAGAAAAGAGCACAACGAAAACTAAATAAGCTGACGCCGGTTGAATACCGACGCCAGCTTATAGCCTAGGGCTTATTTCAATGTCCACTAAATGGGGTCTTGACCAAATTTGAGGATAGGGTCGTCTTTTGAAGCAGTCACGCAAAACTTAGCGAGTAACAAAATTTTGCGTGAAATACGGGCGGCCATCTTTCATAACGATACCGACACCGAGCTGCTTGAATTTTGGATTGAGCAAGTTTTGACGATGGCCTGCGGAGTTCATCCAGCTCATATGGGCTTCGACTCCATCTAGCTGTCCGTAGGCAATATTTTCACCAGCTGAGCTGTAACGAATGCCAGCTTGCTTCAAACGATCAAACGGACTTCCCGTAGAAGGGGAGGTATGGTTGAAAAAGTTATGCTGGCCCATGTCTTGGCTGTGTGCTCTAGCTACTGCTGCCACTTGTTCATCCCAAGTGATAACAGGCAGTTTGGCACGTTGTCTCGCCACGTTGAGCAAGTCCAAATTTTGTTTCTCGTATGCGAGCGTTGCCTGCTTCATCTGTGCGTCTGTCAGTTTCGGCAGTTCCGGTAATTTCGTATAGGAAATGGGATACATCAAGCCAATCGCAATGGTGGCAAAATGCTCAGGAGTAGAGATGCGTACTCCTGCGACCTTGTTTCCACCCAGCTGATCGATAGAGAAGGTGATCGCTTGATTGTTTTGGATATAGGTCGGATGAGCAAGGGTATTCTTTTGGATACGCAGACTCGGCATGATCGTCAGCGTGTCTTGCGGTGCACCCCAGCTATTTTGTAGGTCTTTAGTAGTAGATCCAATCGTGATGCCTTTCAAATTCAGCTTGGCTCCATTGGTAAACAATGTCACAACTTTGCCGTTTTGCATGCCGACTTGAATGTAGTTGTTCAAATCTTGATTGTAAATCCACCATTCCACACCCGTATGACTAGGATCAATGCGGGCAGGCTTGCCTAATGTTTGTTCGACCTGCGCTGTGCTCATTCCTAGTTGAAGATTATAGACGTTATTGGTTTTAACGGCTGCTGCTTGAGGGGCAGCCGTTGCAGCTGAAACAGGAAGGACAGGGGCAACGTGGCCGAGCAGAGCCAGCGAAAGGCTCAGGGCGAGGATGCTGGTTACTTTGTGTTTACGCATGTATCTTCCTCCTCGGTTGAGATAGAATCTGCCTTGTTGGTAATGGTATCGGCAGGAAGCCTCTACAAAAATAGGGACCAAGGAAGCAAAAATAAAACCCCCGCTATAGAGCGGAGGTTACGAGCGACGATCCCGGATGACATACGTTTTGGCGATCAGATCATGCCAGCCTTGCTTGCGTGGGTGCCAGGCAACCCATAGATAGCCCAGTCCGAATACGAGTGAAGCGACGAATTTACCGATGACTTCTCGTAAAAATACTTGTCCGCCTGTCAGATTGCCTCGCACCTGCTTGGCACTGATGACACGGATGCCTGTGATCAGCTTTCCCAAGGTTTGTCCGGTCCACCAAGTCAACAAGATCATATAGAGGAGATCAAACAAAACCTCTACCAAATCGATGAAGTGAAAAGAGGCGTAAGGAACAGAAAAAACACGACGTAACGGATTGAAAACGAGGTAGCTAATCCCGATCAAGAACATCGAATCAAGGAGCGAGGCTACGACACGAATCCAGAAGCCTGCATACGAATGCTGTGGAGGGGCTTCATGATAGGACTCATGGGATGCAGGATCATGTGCTTTTTCATCGTCGAGAAGCTGGTTCATGAGAAGCCACTCCTTTCCTTTTTAACAGGCTAAGGCATGAACTGATACAGGAGGCGAGGTGAGCTTTGGCGGTCCCATATTCGATTGAGACCAAGCGGATCAGGATTCGACCAGTACTGCTTCATGCTGAATAATAGCTTGCTGATGGAGAGCTGGTCTGCATAGCGGATGACCATAGCTTCTTTTTCTCCAGACAAAGAGAGCGCGTAGCGTGTCGCTTCCTCCAGATCACCGAATTCATCGATGAGTCCCATGCGTTTTGCTTGCTCACCGGAATAGACACGGCCGTCAGCGATTTCCAGTACGCGTTGACGGGAGAGGTTGCGGCCCTTGACGATGACATCGACGAAATTGTTATAGCTTTCGTTGACGAGTGTTTGGAAAATGTGCCGTTCTGGGTCCGTCAGTGGCCGGGATGGACTGCCGATGTCTTTGAAGCGTCCGCTTTTGATCGCGTATTGATGCACACCCAGCTTGTTCGCAGCTTCACTATAGTTAAACAGATTGAAAATCACGCCCAGACTGCCAGTTAGTGTGTTGGGATTGGCAAAAATCGCATCGCCTGTTGTAGCCAAGTAATAGCCGCCAGAGGCTGCTGTGGAACCCATGCTGACAACGATGGGAAGATTACGAACCTGCTTGAGCCGTAGCAAGCGTCTGTGTAGTTCATCGGTAGCGACCACCTCTCCACCTGGACTATCAATGCGAAGGACCAAGGCTTTCACCAGCTCATCCTCTTCAATTCGGCGTAGCTGTTCAGTCAATAGCTCCGTCATCGAAGGCACCCCAGCGCTATTCTGTTGCCCCGAAATAGTGCCGTTCACAAACAGCTGCACAATTTTGCTGTTGCCATAACCGGATACCACATTTTCTTCCCAAGCGAACCCAGGATGGTCGACGAGATCTGTATAAGTCCCGTAAATACCTTCGACCAAAAGCCCTAATAGAAAAACGGCCAGTACGATTACAAGAGCGACCCATTTTTTTCGATGCATGAAAACCACCTCACACTTAGCATGAGCCGCCGGGAGCATAGTTACGCATGCGACAAGCACTGGAAAAAATGGGATGGAGTCGATCGTCTATGAGGCTTGCATTCACCCACCGAATAGTAAATTCATGCAATTTTTAGACTATTGCGGTAAAATGAAAGGGGATGAACCACAATCAAGCTTGTTTTATCGCAATAGGGGGACAGACAAATGATTATACAGGTGTCGAATTTGACGAAGAACTACGGCGATCTGAAAGTGTTGAAGGGCATTACGACTCAGGTAACAGAAAAGGAAGTAGTCTGTGTCATTGGTCCGTCAGGCTCAGGCAAAAGCACGTTTCTACGTTGCTTGAATCAGCTGGAGGAAATGAGCAGCGGAAAGATTGTCATCAACGGACATGATTTGTCAGACCCCAAGACCGATATAAATAAAGTAAGAGAAGAGGTCGGGATGGTCTTTCAGCGCTTTAATCTCTTTCCGCATAAAACGGTGCTGGAAAACGTCATGCTGGCCCCTGTAAAAGTAAAGAAAATGTCTCAGGAAGAAGCCCGCAAGCAAGGCTTGGCTCTCTTGCAGAAGGTAGGGCTTCAGGACAAGGCTGATGTGTATCCCGAGCGGCTTTCTGGGGGGCAGATGCAACGAGTAGCAATTGCAAGGGCGCTCGCGATGAATCCAAAGGTTATGCTGTTTGACGAGCCGACATCCGCCTTAGACCCAGAGCTGGTGGGAGAGGTGCTTGCCGTCATCAAAAATTTAGCCAAAGAAGGCATGACAATGGTGATCGTGACGCACGAAATGAATTTTGCCAAGGAAGTGGGCGACCGAATCATTTTTATGGATCAAGGTATCATTATGGCAGAAGGTCATCCCAGTGAGGTTTTTGGCAATAACGTCAACGACCGCTTGCGTTCATTCTTGGGCAAGGTATTGGCGTGAAAAAGAAAGGCACCAGCGCTTCGTTTCTTATCATGAAAACGAGGCACTGGTGCCGTATTATTTTGCTGCATCCAACAATTGGCTGACCGTGACAAATCGATACCCCTGCGAACGCAAATCCGTGATGAGCTCCCGGAGAGCGGCGACTGTTTGCCGCTGGTTTAAGCCCCCGTCATGAAACAGGATGATATCCCCGGAGGAGACATTGCTCTTGACGCTTTTGGCTATGACGTTAGCTGTGCGTGCCAAAGACCAATCACGAGGATCAACAGACCAGTGAATGATGTCGTAGCCACTGGATTGAACGGCATTCATGACGTCATGTGTCATGATGCCGTAGGGCGGACGGTAGTATTGCGCCAAAATGCCGGTCGTCTTCAAAATAGAGCGCTCTGCATGCTTGATTTCTTCGTACACTTCATGCTCGGTCAGCTTGTTCAGATCAAAATGGTGGTAGCCGTGGTTTCCGATTTCGTGCCCAGCTTTGTAAATCCACTGCATGACCTTTGGATGCTTGTCCACTTGGGAGCCAAGGACAAAAAACGTAGCCCGAACGTTGTACTGATGCAACACCTCAAGAATTTTGGGCGTATAGATAGCATCGGGCCCATCATCAAAAGTGAGAGCGACGACCTTTTTCTCTGTGTCGATTCTGTGGATCGGCTCATACGAAGGCAGTGTTTGCTGGGCAAAAGCAGGTAGGGTGCCGTAGCCAAGAAGGCAGACGAGTAGCAAGGCGTACCGTATGTAGTTGCGCATGAACAATCGCCTCCTTCTTCTGGGATGTGATTAGGTTCACCTCCTACCAGGGAAAACATGCTACCAAAAGAAAACAGCGGTCAGAGTAGGTGGCGGTTATGTTAAAATGGAAGAACCGTACATAGGAGAGGAGAGAGTTTGGTGGAACTCCGCGGTATTTTGCAAGGACTAACACACGAGTACCATGGAGGGGACAAGCCGGTAGACTACTATTTGAATATCGGCGGGTATCGCCTTCCGCTTAATGAATGGCTGGGCAGTGAATTGACGATTTCGTTTTTAGGCGAAAAAAATTGCATTGCCTGTGGCCGCAAAACAAACAAGACGTTTAACAGCGGGTATTGCTATCCCTGTTTTACCAAGCTGCCGGAAAATGACTTATGCATCGTCAAGCCGCATGAATGTCATTTTGACTTGGGGACTTGCCGGGACGAGAGCTTCGGCGAGAGATATTGCATGATTCCGCATTTTGTCTATCTGGCAGTGTCGAGTGATATAAAGGTAGGATTGACTCGCAAGCATAATGAATTAAGACGCTGGGTGGATCAAGGCGCAATTCGCGCGATTCCGATTGCAGAGCTTCCTACTCGTCGGATGGCTGGGGAGCTTGAATTCCACTTGAGTCAGTTTTTGCCGGACAAGACCAACTGGCGCAAAATGCTCAAGGGAGATGTGAAGGAAATCGACTTGCTCGCCATGCGTGACGAAGTGTACGGTCATTTTCCTGAACAGTTTAAAGCGTTTCAATATCGCGAGGACGAATGGGTAGATATTGCTTATCCGATCTTGGAGTCACTGGATAAAATTAATTCCAAAACGCTTGATAAAGAAGAACAACTCGGCGGGCGATTGATCGGTGTGAAAGCACAGTATTTGATTTTTGAAATGGGTGTATTCCAGGTGAGGAAGCACGCTGGCTACCAAGTCGAGATCAAAGCAAAAACGTCTGCATAATGACCTGCAAACTCCTCACACTAGGACATGTGAAGGAGGATGGCAGATGGATGAGCACATCGAGTACACCATGCCTTTAACCGGGACACTGGCTGAGGCCGTGGAAGACCAGGATGTCAAGCAACTAGGGGTGCCCTTCTCGCCGCTTTCGCAAATGTGGCAGGTAAATCCTGATGTTCAGACCAATGAAGAAGAGACTGCGGATCGCAGGAGCAATGAAAGCAACTTGCCGCAATAGCAGCTTACTTATGAACGACAGCCAGAAGAACGTGATGGCTGTCGTTTTTGTTTAGCACGGTGAATACGTGAGGAGGCAGACGTATGCGAGTCTGGTTGCATTCTTTATGGGTAGCGATGGTGCTAATCGGTTGCATGTGGGGGATTTACGAAATCGGGGCAAAGCAGATCGGAAATATGAATACGAAAAAAGCAGCACTTGAAACGACGGTTATTTCTACACAAGCGAGTCAGAAGTTGGTGGACCGTGACGCCGTTGTTGAAGCGTTTGATTGGACAGACGACAAGGGTGTAGGCCTCGAGTATAACGAAGCCGAACTGTTACAAATGCAAAAAGATCCGGACAACCATAACTACAAAAAAGTTCTAAAACATCCCAGAGCGAAACAGATTCGGTGGAGATTGAGGGAATTAGAATCTGGATGGAGGAAATGCTCGTCCATTATCAAACGTATGAATTTGGAGAAGGGGCAGATCATTCCATACTTAATCATTACTTGCTGATTGAAGTGCCGGAAACTGCAGAATCTGGCGTGACGTTTTACAATACGGTAAACGTTGTCCGCTAGGTGTACTTCTTTTACAATGAAAGAAACGACGACATAAACCAAAAGCGAGGAAATGAGTATGACGATGAAAGCCTATCTATACAACAAATGTGATACATGCCGCAAAGCGAAAAAATGGCTCACGGATCAAAATATTGGCTTCGAAGAAATTCCGATCGTGGATGCACCGCCGTCCAAAGAAGAGCTACGCCAAATTTGGCAGACTAGCGGCCTCGATTTGCGCAAGTTTTTCAATGTGAGTGGTGTCCAATACCGCGAGCTGGGCTTGAAGGACAAGCTTCCTACGATGTCAGAGGATGAAATGCTTGAGCTGTTAGCTTCCAATGGCAAGCTGATCAAACGGCCTCTTATCGCAAGTGATCGCACCGTAACCCTTGGGTTCAAAGAAGAAGAACTGGAGAAGGCTTGGGGAGGGAAGGCATGATGCGCCAACCTTCCAAAAGACTGAACCATCTTTCCGCCGATATTTTTTCAGAAATGGATGCTCGCAAAAGGGAAGTTGCCAAAACAAGAACGGTATACGACTTGAGCATCGGCAGTCCTGATCAGCAGCCAGACGAGAAGCTTCTGCAAACGCTAATCCATGCTATCTGGCAACCCAACTCTTTTCGCTATCCGTTGAGCGAGGGGACGGCGGCCTTCCGAGAAGAGGTCGCCCGCTGGTATCAATATCGTTTTGGGGTGGAGCTGGCGCCGGATGGGGAGGTTCATTCCTTGATGGGTTCACAGGATGGTTTGGCTCACTTTGCTTTGGCATGGACCGATCCTGGAGATATCGTTCTCGTACCTGATCCTGGGTATCCGATCTACGAAGGCAGTCTTCACTTGGCGGGAGCGGTACCTTACCGGATGCCTTTGCGGGCAGAAAATGAATTTTTGCCAAAGCTGACAGACATTCCAGAGGAGATTGCGGCTCGTGCAACGTTTATGATTCTGAACTATCCGAATAATCCGGTTTCCGCGGTCGCTACCCTTGCCTTTTTTGAAGAGGTCGTGGCTTTTGCCAAGCGTTTTGACATTATCGTGGTTCATGATTTGGCCTATTCGGAGATGGTGTTTGACGGCTACCAAGCGCCGAGCTTTCTGCAAGTGCCGGGAGCGAAAGAAGTGGGAATTGAATTTAATTCGTTTTCCAAGAGCTTCAACATGGCAGGCTGCCGGATTGCTTACGTTGTAGGGAATGCAGACATCATCAAGCCGCTTGCGATCGTAAAATCGAATATCGATTACGGCGTCTTTTTGCCTGTACAGCAAATGGCCATTGAGGCTTTGCGAAAGGATCGGGAATCGGGTGGGGAAAACACAGTCGCGCCCGTTTACCAGGAACGGCGTGATGTGCTGCTGGGGGCATTGGCAAAGGCAGGATGGAGTATTCCATCTCCCAAGGCGACCATGTTCGTCTGGGCAGCTGTACCGAACGGCTGGACGTCACGAGAGTTTGCCTTCGCTTTACTGGAGCAAGCCGGAGTCGTGGTCGTTCCGGGAAGTGCCTTCGGTGAAGAAGGAGAAGGATATGTACGAATTGCTCTCGTCCAACCTCCTGAGATCCTGTTAGAAGCGGTGGCTGCCATTGATCAATCCGGGATTCTTCGCATGAAAACAAGTGTGTAACGGTTGAAGTCAAAAAAGAGGGGATGAGCTTTCATGCGTTTGCGCGAAGAAATGCCTAACTTTCCTGGGATTACGGAGTGGATCAACGGGCAAGCAACCAAAGCTGATTTGGCTGGAAATCCTGTTTTGGTGCACATCTGGTCCGTCAGTTGTTACATGTGCAAGGAATCGATGCCAAGCATAAATGAATGGCGAGACCAATACGCTGCTAACGGTTTGAAGGTCATTGGAATTCATACGCCTCATTCGGAAAAAGATACAGATATCGAGATGATCAAGAAGGCGATTGCAGAACAACATTTGACACACCCTATTGCAATCGATAATGATAGAAAGATAGCCGATACATTCCAGAATGAATACGTCCCCGCTTTTTATTTGTTTGACGAGGCTCTTCAGTTACGTCATTTTCAGGCAGGAGAGAAGGGTCTTCAACTGGTAAAAAAACGCTTGTTCAGAATTTTGGGGATCAAAGAGGAATCCTAGAATGTTCGTCTAATTATGTATGTGTAATGGATTGTACCCGATAGGAGGATATGTAAACGATGGAATTCCCGAAAAATCTACGTTACAGTGAAGAGCATGAGTGGGTGCGAGTAGAAGGAAACAAGGCGTACATCGGAATCACTTCTTTTGCTCAAGCAGAGCTGGGTGACATCGTGTTTGTCGAGTTGCCTGAGGTAGGCGCGACAATCCAACAGGATGAGCCGTTTGGCAGCGTGGAATCGGTAAAAACCGTTTCTGAACTGTACGCTCCTGTAACTGGTAAAGTAGTAGAAGTAAATGGCGAACTGGAAGACGCACCTGAACTGGTTAACTCTTCGCCATACGAGCAAGCATGGATGATCGTCGTCGAATTGTCTGATACAGCTGAGTTGGACAAGCTGATGGATGCAGACAAATACGAAGCGATGGTAAAAGAATAGGAAACAAAAAAGCCGGGGCTTTTGTGCTCCGGCTTTTCTTTGTGTTATGGACGAACTACTCCAACTTGAATGTTCGTACTGCATCATTAAGCTCTTCTGCCATTTTCGCGAGCATCGTTGCAGCCGAAGAGATTTCCTCCATGGAAGCGGTTTGCTCTTCCGCTGCTGCTGCAACGGTTTGAGAGTTACCGGCTGATTGCTCTGCGATTTGTGTAATATGTGTAATGGCGGATACAATCGACTGCATTTGCTGACTGATCTTGCTCATTTCCGTTGTCACTTCATTCATGCGGACAAGCAACTCCGACGTGGAGCCCGTAATTTGCTCAAATGCATTTCCTGTTGAGCGAACGAGAGTCATGCCTTCTCCCAAAATAGTAGCGCCATGATTCATTGCCGCAATTGCTGAGCCTGTGTCCTGCTGAATCACCGTGACGATGTGACTGACCTGCTCGGCGGCTGAGCTCGACTGCTCCGCCAGCTTGCGCACCTCGTCGGCTACAACCGCAAAGCCTCGTCCTTGTTCTCCGGCGCGCGCTGCTTCAATAGCGGCGTTCAGAGCGAGGAGGTTGGTTTGATTGGCGATCGTCGTGATGAGTGAGATCATTTCTCCAATCTCTTGGGAGCGTTGGCCTAGCGAATTGACAATGGTGGAGGTCTTGGCCATCTGGCTATGGATCACATCCATGTGCTCGACCGTTTTGGTTGCCATCTGATTGCCATCTGTGGCTTGGCGGTTCGCTTCTTGTGTAGAGAGATTTACATCCTCAATGCCTTTTTCCATCGTTTCGATGTGGACGGCAATCTCGTTGATAACCTCATAGCCTTGAACGGTCGCGTCCACTTGCTGCTCCGTACCGTAGGCAATTTCTTGAACGGATTGAGCGATCTGCTCTGTTGCTTTGCTCGTCTGTTCCGCACTTGCCATCAATTGTTCAGACGTAGCAGCAACCTGTTGTGCGTTGAAGCTGACTTGACCTAGCGTTTCGCGCAGGGTTGCCGTCATGGAGTTGAAGCGGTTTGCCATAACCCCCATCTCATCGGCTGTCTGAATATCCATGGAAGCGGTAAAATCGCCATTGGAGAGGCCATGCGCCAGCTGGTTGGCGCGATCGATTTGTTTGGTCAAGTATTTGCTGAAGTAATAAATGACAGCAATCATGATCAACAGACCGATCAGACTCACCGTACAAAGCTGAAAGAACAAGTCATAGAGTGGATCGGCAATTTCTTTTTCTGGCATCACGAGAGCGATTGTCCAGTTTGTATCTCCGAGCTCTTGAAAATAAACACGATTGGTGCCGTTTTCATCGGTAAACGTCTTCATTCCTGATTTCTCTTCTAGAAGAGAAGGACCGATTGCTGCCAAGGAGGCATTCTCGTCAGATTGAACGGAATGATTCATGAGCTTGTCTGCTTGAGGATGGGCGAGGTATCTCCCTTTTTGATCCACCAAAAAGGCCCAGCCTGTTTCGCCTACTTTTGTACTGGAGACGAGTTTTTCCACGTCAGTGAGTGTAATATCGTCTGTGGCCACACCCAGAAGCTTTTTATCCGGCGTGTAAAAAGGCGCGACTACCGTCACCATGGAGACCTTGGAAACCTCGTCAAAGTACGGCTCGGAATAATCGGTTTCCTTCTTGGTTGAAATACCGACCTTGTACCAGTCTTGATTTGGATAGTTATAAGAATCACTGCTGTACTCACCTGTAATGTTAACCTTCCCGTCTGTCTTAGCCCCGTAAGTAGCAACGAGTTTCTTGTTCGGGTCTAAAGCGTAAGGTTCCATGAAAATTCCCATTCCAACCGTCGTATCATTAATGAGAACAGTCTTGGACAGCAGGGAATTTAACTGCTCCAGCGAATTTGTAATAGGACCGATTTCAATAAAGCGAGCCATACTCAATGTTACCTTGCTATGGGCTTCCAATTGCTTTTCTACATTACTGCCGACCATATCTAGCTGATTATTGAGTTTGTCTTCAATTTCCCGATTCAGTTGGTCGACAGAGAACCAGAAACCGATGCCCACGACAAGCAAAAGTGTCAAGATAATGACAGGCAGGGTAATGGTCAGGGTTCGAGCACGAAGACTTTTGAAACGAAGCATGAAACCGCTCTCCTTTTGAATTTTACTAAAATGATTATTATTCCTTATTATCGGATAGATTAAGACTAGCTTTTATGATGGATTTAGGCAAATGAGGGGAAATATTCATACTAATCAGAAAATGTTGCATGAATCTAAGCAAATCGAGTAAAATGGATAAACCAAATCTTACTTCGATTTATTTATTGGTAGCATTTGCGGGTGGAGTGTTAGTGGGCATATAAGCTACAATGCGGATACAGACAAAAGTTTCGACCAAAAAACGGACATGGACGTGTTCATTTGGTGAATAGGGAGGGAGACTATATGAGTTTTTGTTGTGGTGCTGGAATGGTAGGTTCCGTAGGCTCAGTCCGTCATTATAAAACGCTTGTACACAATGTCCCGATCATGTTTTGTCCTGTATGTGACAGAATTGAGGTTCATCCTGGTATTGAGGGAGAATACGAAATTTTAGTAGAATATGCTCAGGGAGATCAGGCTCCAGAAGTGGATTTTGCTGATTTTGTGAGTGTTGACAATACATCCGAGTTGTTTGAGAATTGTACCATGACGGATGAAGCAGCCAGCTTCGCCGAAGTGTTAAAGCAGCAGATCGATATTTCGCTGGATCTGCTCGGGATCGCCAAGGAGTTGCAGGATGACGATTGGCGGGAAGCATTGATGATTCGTTTGAGACGGTTAAGCGAGCGATTGAAGCAGTACAATAAAAGAAAAGCTAATGTCGCACAAGAGCGCATGACCTGAGTTGACGTGGGAGGCAGTGTGAATGTTTCATTTGAAAGCCGTTCACCACATCGCATTGAATTGTAGTGATGTTGTGAAGGTAGCTCGTTTTTTTAAGGACATTTTGGAAGTCCCTATCCCGGAAGAGAATATGACGGAAGGAGCACCTGTCTACTTTCAAATTGGCACATACACACGGATCGGTCTTCATCCTCATGGCGGGGAAGCTGGGAAAGGCGGCGTAGGGCAAGTCGATCATCTTGCCTTCTCTGTGCAAAGCCGTGCTGAGCTGGACTATCTGGTTGATAAGCTGGAGGCAGAGAATATTTGCTATCGTGGCCCTATTACACAGCCTACCAGCTATAATTTGTATTTTGAGACACCCGATGGTCACCACCTTGAGGTGCGACTCGATAAAGACGAGTTTGATGAGTAGTATTTGCGAAAAGCATCTGCATTAAGCGGATGCTTTTTTGTGTGGATGATCTTCTTTACGGTTTAGAAGGTACCGATGAACCAACAAAGCTGGTGAGAAGAAAAAGCACAGGGCTCGCAGACCTTGACAACGCCTACTCAGTCGGAACTGCTAAAAGAGGACCACGCTTGTCGAACACTTCTTCCTTGAGAAACGTCCGCCCGTAGGGTGGCTTTGGCTCGACGGTCCTCTTTTTGCAGTGGAGACGTACAGTGAATCCCCCTTGCGGGCGTGTCAGAGTCGAAGAGAACTGTGCTTTTTCTTCTCCTCCACTATGTTGACTCAAACGGCCTTTCCTTTCTTACAATGTCGAGAAAAAGATGTCTCCCCTGACAACAGCCGACAGTGACTCTCACGCCTCGCCAAAGGATTCGACCAAACAGGCCACGAACCCAATTGAGAAGAGAGGGGTGGCGTGCAGATGATCGGAATGGGCAGACTGCTTTTTGAACTGGGTGAAAGACTGCAAGGAAAAGCACACCTGCAATTCATTACAGCAGGATGGGAGCGCAGCATCAGAATTGTAGTGGATGATTCACCATCACAGTGGCAATTGACGATAGCAAAAGGCGTTGCATCCTGGGATGTATGGACAGAAGAGCAGCCTGCCGATCTGATTATCAGGGGAGCGGAGAAACAAATGCAGATGCTGTTTGGCGGTGATGAGCTCGTCTATGTTCTAGCCAAAGAAAAGGTGCACATAGCAGGGCCATTGCGCGACCAATTGAAGCTTGATGCCATTTTGCGACTGACCTGTCGGTGAACTGTCCAATGGGCATTGTGATATAATAGGAAGAAACGGTTTTCGAGGAGGCGCTTTGATGTCTACTGTTATGTCGTTACAACAGACTGTTGCCGCACGTAAAGATGCTATTGCCGAAACATTCCGTCATCTGCATGAAAATCCGGAGATTAGCTGGAAGGAAGTAGAAACGACTCGTTATTTGGCGGAGCGCATGCGTGCCTTGGGACTGCGTGTTACGACTTTTGACGATTGTACAGGTTTAGTGGCTGAATGGGGCGAAGGGAAGCCAGTTGTTGGCTTGCGCACAGATATCGATGCTCTGTGGCAGGAAGTGAACGGTGAGTGGCGTGCGAATCATTCCTGCGGCCATGATGCTCATATGACGTTGATCGTGGAAACGGTAGAAGCATTAGTTGCCGCTGGATATCAACCGCCGGGAACGTTAAAAATTTTGTTCCAACCAGCAGAAGAAAAAGGAACGGGAGCATTGAAGCTGGTGGAGAAGGGTGTCGTCGATGACATCGATTATTTGTACGGTGTTCACTTAAGACCGATTCAGGAGATGGCAAATGGAACCGCAGGACCCGCTATCTACAACGGTGCAGCCATGTTTCTCTACGGGGAAATCACAGGAGTCGCTGCGCACGGAGCGAGACCACATCTCGGGATCAATGCGATTGAAGTAGCGGGAGCGATTATTTCAGGGCTCGGTCAAGTACATATCAATCCGATGGTGCCTACCACCGTCAAAATGACGATGCTGCAAGCCGGGGGAGAGAGCTACAACATTATTCCGGACAAAGCACGTTTTGCCCTCGATCTGCGAGCGCAGACGAATCAGGCGATGGATGACCTGGTGAATCGAGTTCGTCAAATGATCGACGGAGTCGCGATGTCTTTTCAGGCACGCATAGAGGTAGAGGCCGGGTCGCGCATGGTAGCGGCAGAGGTCGATGAGCAAGCGAAGGCATTTATGGAGCAGGCGATTATAGATGTGCTCGGTCAAGAAAATTTGCGAGCGGCGCCTGTCAGTCCGGGAGCGGAGGATTTCCACTACTATACGGTGGAGCGTCCTCATATCAAGGCGACGATGCTGGCTCTCGGATGTGATTTGGTACCAGGGCTGCATCATCCGCTGATGCATTTTGACCGCTCGGCATTGGAAAAGGGTGTGGCGATTTTGTGTCAGACAGTTGTGAAAACGTTTGAAAATACGTAAATCTTTATGCCTTGTGAGAGCAACACTAAGAGAGTAAACTCTTGGTGTTGCTCTTTTTGTGGGCAAATGTCTCTACGTACCTCACGAATAGTCGATAGACTGGTTGGTTTGTGGACAAAATACTGCTGTTGGGGAATAATACGCATGAGGAGGGTTATTCACACATTCTCCATGAGAGATTATAAAATTATGTAGCTTATTTAGCTAAATGTGATATACTAATTACAAATCGAGCGACAATTAGAAAGTCACAATAAATGATACACATTTTGGGAAGGAGATCGTTCACACATGGAAACCAATACGGTTCAAAAGCTTACTGACATTCTTGGAGCTACGAAAGTGTATCATAACTTGCCTGTAGCTAATCTTGTTGAGATGGCAGTAAAGCGTGGCGAAGGGATTTTGACCGACAAGGGGGCGCTCAATGCGCTAACAGGGAAGTTTACCGGCCGTTCGCCAAAGGACAAATTTGTGGTGGACGAAGCTTCCGTACACGATAAAATCAACTGGGGTCCGGTTAACCAACCGATCAGTACTGAAAAATTCCAAGCACTTCAACAAGACGTGCTCCAATACTTACAATCCAAAGATGAACTGTTTGTCTTCGATGGCTTTGCGGGGGCAGATACAACCTATCGCCTACCAATCCGCGTAGTGAACGAATTTGCATGGCATAACCTGTTTGCACGTCAGCTGTTCATCCGTCCGTCCGAAGAAGAACTGGCTGCGCACGAATCAGAATTCACGGTTATCTATGCACCTAATTTCAAGGCAAATCCTGCGGTACACGGAACGAACTCCGAGACTTTCATTGTGTTGAGCTTTGAGCAAAAGACAGTGTTGATCGGTGGCACTGAGTATGCTGGCGAAATGAAAAAGTCGATCTTCAGCGTAATGAACATGCTGCTTCCAGAGCGCAACGTACTCCCGATGCACTGCTCTGCAAACGTAGGCAAAGACGGAGACGTTGCCCTGTTCTTCGGATTGTCCGGCACAGGAAAAACAACGCTGTCTGCTGACCCGGACCGTTTCTTGATCGGTGATGATGAGCACGGCTGGTCTGACAATGGCGTGTTCAATATCGAAGGCGGATGCTATGCAAAATGCGTCAAGCTGTCTGAAGAAGGCGAACCGCAAATCTGGAAAGCAATCCAGTTCGGTACCGTACTTGAAAATGTAGACGTAAACGAAGCGACTCGTGTAGCAGACTACGATAGCACCAAATATACAGAGAATACACGCGCTGCGTACCCAGTGGAAGCAATTCCGGGTGCTGTGATTCCAGGCGTAGGCGGGCAACCAAATGTTATCGTCTTTTTGACAGCCGATTCGTTCGGTGTATTGCCTCCAATCTCCAAGCTGAATAAAGAGCAAGCTATGTACCACTTCCTGTCTGGCTACACTAGCAAAATGGCAGGTACAGAGCGTGGCGTAACTGCTCCGCAAACAGAGTTTTCTACTTGCTTTGGTTCTCCATTCTTGCCACTGCATCCTGTCGTATATGCAGAAATGCTCGGTAAGAAGATTGACGAGCGCAAGGTTCAAGTATACCTGGTGAACACTGGTTGGACTGGTGGCCCGGTAGGTGTTGGACAACGTATGAAGCTGTCCTACACGCGTGCGATGGTAACAGCAGCATTGAACGGTGAGCTGGAAAAGGTAGACTATGTAGCTGATGAGATTTTCGGGGTACAAGTGCCGACATCTTGCCCGAACGTTCCTGCTGAAGTTCTGCAACCACGCAATACATGGGCAAACAAGGAAGATTACGACAAGCAAGCAGCTGATCTGGCTGCACGCTTCATCGAGAACTTCGAGAAGAAATTCCCGAATGCAGCAGATATTGCAAATGCAGGTCCTAAAGTAAAGTAATCGAACAGGAAAGAAACGGGTAGACGATAAGGTCTATCCGTTTTTTCTTCGTGAAAACAGAAAAAACCGTCAGCCTGTGACCGACGGTTTTTATCTCATGTTACTTGTTGCCATCGAATACTTTCGAAGTATGGATTGGTACAACTTTTCCATTTGACTGTCGGAATAGAGTCAGGTAAGCTTCCGAAGGGACCCCTTCCATAGAGTGATAGCGATACATAAGTCTCTTGTTACTCTTTTCCAAAATGATCCCATTTCGAGTTATCCATTGGTGTTTTTTACAAAAAGTACCTGCGATTTAGACGGAAATGTATGTCCAAAAGTAACAAAGGGAAAAATGCTGCGGAGGCAAGAATATTTAGGAAGGATTATGCGCAAAAACAGACTTTCTAAATATAATGATATAAAAAATACAGATATGTTTCATTCCTTGATTTATAATTATTCTTATTATAAGATAGTTATTGAGAATGGATTGAGAATTTACCAACTCACTTTTGACGTGTATGGAGGGAATTCAGATGACAGCAGTACCGCATTTGCAAATAAAAAACCTTCGCGCCAAGATCGAGGACAAAGAGATCCTCAAAGGCCTGAATTTGGAGATCAAGGGCGGCGAAGTGCACGCGATCATGGGACCAAATGGTACCGGTAAATCGACATTGGCATCCACGCTGATGGGTCACCCAAAATATGAGGTAACCGATGGCGAAGTGCTGATCAATGACGAAGACTTGTTGGAAATGGCAGTAGACGAGCGCGCACGTGCAGGTCTGTTCCTGGCGATGCAATACCCGTCCGAAATCAGCGGTGTAACCAACTCTGACTTCCTGCGTTCCGCTATCAACGCGCGCCGTGGCGAAGGAAACGAAATCTCCCTGATGAAATTCATCCGTGAGATGGACAAAAAGATGAACACGCTGGAAATGGATGAATCTTTCTCCCACCGTTACCTGAACGAAGGTTTCTCTGGTGGTGAGAAAAAGCGTAACGAGATTCTGCAAATGATGCTCTTGGAGCCAGCTATCTGTATTTTGGATGAGATCGACTCCGGTTTGGACATCGACGCATTGAAAATCGTAGCGAACGGTGTAAACGAAATGCGCTCCGCAGACCGCGGATTCTTGATTATTACGCACTACCAGCGTTTGCTGAACTATGTAAAGCCTGACTTCGTACACGTCATGATGCAAGGTCGTATCGTGAAGTCCGGTGGTCCTGAGCTGGCTGAACGCCTGGAGGCAGAAGGCTACGATTGGATCAAGGAAGAGCTCGGCATCGAGGACGAAACCGTAAACGCCAACGTGTAGGATGAAGGAGGCAGCAGTGAAATGAGTGTGGATGTACAGCTACGCTTCGATTCCGAGGCGATCACCCAGTACTCCAAAGCTAATCAGGAGCCTGCCTGGTTCCTGGAAAAGCGCCTCGCTGGACTGAAGGCGGCGGGAGAGCTGGCGCTCCCTGCCTTGGAGAAAACGAAGATTGATAAATGGAATACCGTTGATTTCGATCCGTTCCAAACCACTACAAAGGTGGCAGCGGCGAATGAACTCAGCGATTTGGTAAAAGCACAAATCGATGTCGACAGCGTGAAAAACCTGTTGGTACAAAAAAATGCTTCTACCGTTTTTCAAGCAGTATCCGATGAGTTGAAGGCGCAAGGCGTGATCTTCACGACCTTTGCTGATGCTCTGCAAACACATGGCGATCTTGTGCAAAAGTATTTGCTGAACGTGATCGCACTTGATGAGCACAAGCTGACTGCGTTGCATACGGCAGTAGTGAATGGTGGCGTTTTCCTCTACGTTCCGAAAAACGTGGAAGTAGATGTTCCCCTGCAAGCTGTGTATGAAATCGCAGGCGACAACGCTCTGTTGGCTCCACATGTTTTGATCGTGGCAGAAGCGAACAGCAAAGTAACCTACGTAGATACTTATGTATCTGGCGAAGGCAAAAGCATGGTTGCGAACAGCCTAGTTGAAGTATATGTAGGCGCGGGCGCATCTGTGCAAGTAGCTTCTGTTCGTTCTCTGTCTGTAGACGTTCACGACTATAGCTTCCGTCGTGCAACTGTTGAGCGCGATGGAAAAATGGAATGGATTTTGGGTGAGATGAACGATGGCAACACCGTTGCTAACAACACCACTATCCTCAAGGGAACTGCTTCGATTGCAGAGACCAAATCCATTTCTGTAGGTACTGGTTCCCAACGCCAAAACCTCACTTCCCAAGTTCAGCATATCGGCACGCACACAGAGTCTGACATGGTGAGCAAGGCTGTTATGACGGATGAAGCAGTGAGTATCCTAAACGGTATCACGAAAATCGAAAAAGGCGCTGAAAAGGCAAACGGCGTACAGGCGGAAAACATCCTGATGCTGAGCGATAAATCTCGCGGTGATGCCAACCCGATCCTGTTGATCGATGAGGATGACGTTAAAGCGGGTCACGCAGCTTCGGTAGGACGTTTTAGTGAAGAGTCTATCTTCTACTTGATGTCTCGTGGTATTTCCCGTCAAGGCGCAGAACGTCTGATCATTCTCGGCTTCCTGGAGCCAGTTGTTGCTGAGATTCCAGTAGAAGAAGTGAAAAACAGACTCCGTCAGGCGCTTGAAAGGAAGTTAGGCTAATGAACGCCAAGGAGCTTCGGAAATATTTTCCCATCCTACACCAAGAAGTAAACGGACATCCGCTCGTTTATTTGGATAATGGTGCAACCTCTCAAAAACCGATTCAGGTTATCGAGGCGATGGATAAATACTACAGGGAGTATAACTCCAATGTGCACCGTGGCGTGCACACCTTGGGTAACATAGCGACAGACGGGTACGAAGGCGCGCGTGAAAAAGTACGCGCCTTCATCAACGCCCGTGAAGCCGCAGAAATCGTCTTTACGCGTGGTACGACCTCTGCTTGTAATACGGTAGCGTACGGCTATGCTCGCAAGTACCTGGGGCCTGGAGATGAAATCGTGACCACATTGGTGGAGCATCACGCCAATTTCATTCCATGGCAGCAGGCAGCCAAGGCGACCGGAGCGACCTTTAAGTTCATTCCGCTGGCAGAGGACGGAACCGTTACTCTGGAAGCGGTCAAGGAAACGGTTACGGACAATACCAAACTTGTTGCCATTCACCATGTTTCCAACGTATTGGGGGATACTACCCCAATCAAGGAAATTGCTCAAATCGCCCATCAGCATGGCGCACTTTTGTTTGTTGACGGCGCGCAGGGTGCTCCACACAAGAAAATCGACGTCCAGGATTTGGATTGCGATTTTTATACGTTTTCGGCGCACAAGATGGCTGGCCCGACAGGCGTAGGTGTCCTGTACGGCAAGCGTGAAGTGCTGGAGCGTGTGGAGCCGATGGAGTTCGGCGGAGAAATGATCGACTATGTGGATATGTACGATTCCACGTGGAAGGAGCTTCCTTGGAAATTTGAAGGAGGAACTCCGATCATCGCAGGAGCTATCGGATTGGGAGCAGCGATCGACTTTTTGGAAGAGATCGGTATGGACAATATCGAGCGTCATGAAAAACATCTCGTCAAGTACGCGATGGAACAAATGCGTGAGATAGAAGGATTGAAGATTTACGGCCCACAGCAGGACCGCAGCTGTTTAATTACATTCAACCTGGATACAGTACATCCGCATGACCTGGCGACGGTGCTGGACAGTTACGGAATCGCAGTTCGTGCCGGTCATCACTGCGCACAACCGCTGATGCGTTGGCTGAATGTGACGGCTACCGCTCGGGCAAGCTTCTACCTGTACAACACAGAAGAAGAAGTAGATGTGCTGATCGCGGGCTTGAAGAAGACGAAGGAGTATTTCGGCAATGTCTTCTCTTGATGATTTATACCGCCGCGTCATTATGGATCACTACCAGAAACCGCGCAACCGCGGCAAGCTGGAAGAATCCGACGGACTCATTGTGAATTTGAATAACCCGACCTGTGGCGACAGCATCTCGCTCTCCTTGAAAGTGGAGGATGGCAAAGTGGTGGACGCGAAGTTTCTTGGTGAAGGCTGCTCAATCAGTATGTCATCTGCATCCATGATGACGGATGCTGTCAAAGGCAAGCCAGTAGCAGAAGCACTGGAGCTGTCGCAAAAATTCTCCGATATGATGCAAGGCAAAGAAGTGGATGACTCGATTGATCTTGGTGATATCGAAGCTTTGTCTGGCGTAGCCAAGTTCCCAGCGCGAATCAAGTGTGCGACATTGGCTTGGAAAGCATTGGAGCAAGGTGTCAAACAGGCGGAGCAGGAATAGGGATAGGTAAGGGACATGAACACGAAGGAGTGAGCAACGATGGCTGTTAAAGGCCCAGAAATACAGGAGTATCAGTACGGCTTTCACGATAAGGACGTTTCTGTATTCCGTACCAAAAAGGGTTTGACTCGCGAGATCGTCGAAGAAATTTCGAAGATCAAGGATGAGCCAGCATGGATGCTGGAATTCCGTCTAAAAGCATTGGACATCTTCAACAGCATGCCGATGCCAAAATGGGGCGGCGATCTGGACGACCTCGATTTTGACAGCATCACCTACTACGTAAAGCCTTCTGAAAAGCAAGGCCGTAGTTGGGATGAGGTGCCGGAAGAAATCAAGGCAACCTTTGACAAGCTGGGTATTCCAGAAGCAGAGCAGAAGTTCCTCGCAGGTGTATCTGCCCAGTACGAATCTGAGGTAGTTTACCACAACATGCAGGAAGACCTGGAAAAGCTAGGCGTTCTCTTCTGCGACATGGATTCTGCGGTGAAGCTTCACCCAGAAATCGTGAAAGAATACTTCGCGACAGTGATTCCTCCAGCAGACAACAAGTTTTCTGCACTGAACTCGGCAGTATGGTCCGGTGGTTCCTTCATTTACGTTCCAAAAGGCGTAAAAGTAGAAACTCCACTGCAAGCATACTTCCGCATCAACTCCGAGAACATGGGTCAATTCGAGCGTACGCTGATCATCGCTGATGAAGATTCCTTTGTTCACTATGTAGAGGGCTGTACAGCTCCAATCTACAGCACGGATTCCTTGCACTCCGCTGTTGTAGAAATCATCGTAAAAGAACGCGCTCGCTGCCGTTACACCACGATCCAAAACTGGTCCAACAACGTATACAACCTCGTTACGAAACGTGCGGTTGCATACGCGGATGCGAACATGGAATGGATTGATGGTAACATCGGTTCCAAGCTGACGATGAAATACCCAGCTGTTATCATGAAAGGACCTCGCGCGAAAGGTACCGTTCTTTCCATTGCAGTAGCAGGAAAAGGACAACACCAAGACGCAGGTGCGAAAATGATTCACCTGGCGCCAGATTGCACGTCGACGATCATTTCCAAGTCGATTTCCCGTGATGGCGGAAAAGTAACCTACCGTGGTCTGTCGCAGTTTGGACGCAAGTCGGAAGGCTCCAAGTCCAACATCAAGTGCGATACGCTGATTTTGGATAAACTGTCCACGTCTGACACGATCCCGTACAACGAGATCATGAACGACAGCATCACGCTTGAGCACGAGGCGACTGTATCCAAGGTATCCGAGGATCAACTCTTCTACCTGATGAGCCGCGGTTTGTCAGAAGCAGAAGCAACTGAGATGATCGTAATGGGCTTCATCGAGCCATTCACAAAAGAATTGCCGATGGAGTACGCGGTAGAGATGAATCGTCTCATTAAGTTTGAGATGGAAGGTTCTATCGGATAATCGTTTCGATAACGTGTAAATACGTGTCTGATTCGTTCAGACACGTATTTTTTTGTGCCCTTGCTTTATGTAATCCGCTAGAGGGCTGTTTTTACGAGGACAAACCGAATTTCCATAATAAGATCATAAATAACCCCATCGGAATGACCCAAAGTAAAGGAATGGCATTGAGCGCGTAACTCGTTTTGAATTTTAACTTGTGATAGCAGTACCAGCTGCCTAACGCTGAGGTAAGTAGTACAAGCGGATACGATAGGATCGTATAGAACATCCCTGGCGCTCCCGTATCATATTCATCTTCAGGTAAAAGGACAATGGTAAAAAAAACAGAAATGGCCCAAGCCAATAAGAAAATGGCATAGATGCTTTGACTAATAGAAAGGACGAGACAAGCTGTCTTGTTTTTCATAAGTGCCTGGTTCCTCCTAAAAAATGGAATTACTAATTAACAAGACGAGAGGAGATAGAAAAAGTAACAATAACAATTGGACAGATATCAAAGTCACCCGTCCTCCCAAGAAGACGGTTTTTTTGCTTGTTATCATTTTCATGTTATTCCGTTCGTCCAACTTGCAAAATACCTTACTAATTAAGTAAATTAAGCTAATACCAATCATGTTAGCAATAAACACCGACAATAATGACCGGGGAAATACGAGAGTTGCTGATCGCAAAAGTTATAGCTGATAGAGGGAGGATGAACCATGAAGGTTTTAGTAGTGGAAGATGACAAGACCATTGCAGAGGGTTTGCACTATTCGCTTTCCAGTGAGGGCTATGAAGTAGTTCTTTGCGAAGGAAAACAAACTGCACTCGAAGCAATTAAACAGCAACGTTTTGATCTATATTTACTCGATCTGACTTTGCCAGATGGTAATGGCTATGAGATTTGCGAATATGTAAAAGAAAATCAGGATGCCCCTGTCATCTTCTTGACGGCGTGTGATGATGAAATCAATGTGGTTCGGGGGTTAGATATGGGAGCAGACGACTATATCACAAAGCCGTTTCGTATCCGGGAGCTGATTAGCCGAATGAAGTCATCCCTTCGACATTACCAAAAAGAGCCCAACCTGTCTGACAAAGTGAGGGTTGGAAATGTAGTCGTAAATACAAAACTGGCTAAAGTGTACAAAGGAACCGAGGAAGTGATGCTGACTGCTTTAGAATACCGTTTACTATTGGCATTCATAAATAATAGAGGGCAAGTTCTGTCGAGAAATCAGTTGTTAGAGGGTATTTGGGATCTAGATGGAAACTTTATCAATGACAATACCCTATCGGTTTACATTAAGCGGCTTCGAGAAAAGTTGGAGGATGATAGCCAGAATCCCAAAGTGATAGAAACCGTTCGCGGTCTTGGCTATCGAATGAGTGGAAGTCATGTTTAAAAATAAAGAAATACAGAAGCTATGTCTGTATAGCCTTGTTATTTCCATCATGGGGATCGCAATTCTTTGGATGATCGACTGGAAAGCGGGGATTGTGGGAGTTGCTATGGTATTTCTGCTCCTTTCCACTTTTTTCGTGTTTACCCGCAAACGTTATCAGGACATCAGTAAGCTCGCTTATTATTTGGCTTCTGTCTATTCTGGCCAACCCACGATGGATATTAGGGATAACGTTGAGGGTGAATTGAGCATTCTGAAAAATGATATTTATAAAGTCACATTAACATTGTCCGAGCAGTCTACTCTTCTGAAAAAAGACAAACAATACATGGCAGATACTCTTTCGAACATCTCCCATCAACTAAAAACGCCACTTGCCTCCATGTTTGTCATGGCTGATTTGTTAAACAACCCGAGTCTGCCAAAAGATAAGAGGGAGGAGTTCTTGGGCAAGATTATCAATCAGTTGAAGCGTATTGAATGGCTCGTGACTTCATTGCTCAAGCTTTCCAAAATCGAAGTGCAGAGCGTTATTTTCAAGAAGGAACTCGTATCTGTCAAAAAAATGATAAACAAGGCATTAGAACCGCTCCTTGTCCCGATGGAATTAAAAAATCAGGAGCTCTCTTTTTCCTGTAAAGAAGACCTTTTCGTGTATGGAGATGAAAACTGGACGGTAGAAGCCATTTTGAACGTAATGAAAAACGGGATTGAGCATACGCCAGTTGGGGGACGTATTGCCATTTCGTGTGAGGAAACACCCTTGTTTACACAAATTGTCATTTCCGACAGTGGCGAGGGGATTAGCCCGGAAGATGCTCCACACATTTTTGAACGATTTTATAAAGGGAAGAATGCGGGAGCGGATAGTATTGGAATAGGGCTAGCCATGTCTAAAACAATCTTGCAAAGTCAAAACGCCGATGTGTTTATGGAAAGCCAGATGGGTGTAGGTACAACATTCAAAATCAAATTTTACAAGCAAATCATTTAGATGACAAAATTGTAAGAATGAATGTCACCGACGAGACATGTTTGGCAGCTATTCTAAACGTAATAACTTATCTGGGAGGATCATGATGGAGATTTTGCGAGTAGAGAACCTGTCAAAAACGTACGGTGATGGCGAAACAGCTGTTACTGCACTGAACGATATCTCATTTTCCGTACAAAAAGGGGAGTTTGTTGCGATCATTGGACCTTCTGGTTCAGGTAAGTCTACCCTTCTGCATATTCTGGGGGGCGTTGATACGCCCACATCCGGTAAAGTGATCGTTGACCAGACTGATATGTACGCGATGGATGAAACGGCACTGGCCATCTTCAGACGCAGACAGATTGGGCTTATCTATCAATTCTACAATCTGATCCCTGTCCTTACTGTGGAAGAAAATATTGCCTTGCCATTGCTGTTGGACGGTAGAGAAGTAAATCAAGATATCTTTTCCGGTATCGTAGAGACTCTAGGCCTTCAACAGCGATTAAAGCATCTGCCAAACCAGCTTTCTGGGGGACAGCAGCAGCGTGCGTCTATTGGCCGTGCCTTGATTAGTAGTCCCGCCATTGTATTGGCTGACGAGCCTACGGGGAATCTGGACAGCAAAAACAGTGCTGAGATTGTGAAGCTCTTGAAAAAATTACACAAAGAACGGCATCAAACTCTGATTGTTATTACACATGACGAAAACATTGCCTTGCAAGCGGACCGTATCATTGGCATTTCGGATGGCAGGATTTCTAGAGATGAGGTGATCAGGCGATGAATATCGTAAATCAGCTCACCTTACGTTATATGAAGAAGAATAAGAGCCGTACCCTTGTGACAATCATTGGGGTTGTCATTTCAGTCGCAATGCTTACAGCAGTATTTTCGATTAGTAGTTCTTTCATGGATATGATGCAAAGAAACGCGATTACCTACTCTGGTAAATGGCAGGCAGCTTTTCTCAATGTTACAGGAGAAGATGTTGCGGTTATTACAAATACGGAAGCCATTGAAAGATACGATATTGACCAGAAGCTCGGATTTGCACGACTTTCTAACTCTCCAAACAGCGTGAAGCCCTATTTGTATATTACGGGACACAGTAATCACGATGTCGTAGGGGTGAGCCTAATTGATGGGCGGTTGCCTCAGAATGAAAATGAACTGGCACTTTCATCGGAGTATCTTCGAACCGCAGGTGTAAGCTTGAAGGTTGGAGATGTAGTCACTTTAAATTTTGGTGATCGTAGCTTGAATGTAGATGGGCAGAGCGAGACGTTGGGCGACAATGATGTCTACCAATCAAAGGAAGTCTTTACGCCTACAAAGACGAAAACATACACGATTACCGGGATTGTTCAAGCACCAGCTAAAGAGCAGGAAGTAATGGCTGCATACCGTGCATTTAGCGGTCTTTCCGAAGGTGATTTAGAGGAGGGTTCTCCCTACACGGTAAGCGTTGAATATAAGGATTTTAAAGGTTTAGGGAATGACATTTACGAAACGAGTGACGCGATTGCTAGTAAGGTAAGCGGAGTAAAGGATCAAGTTAAATCGAATGGAGTAAAAATCAAGTACAATCGGGACCTGTTGCTTTATTCCGGGATTTCGAACGATTCCCACTTTCTTAACACGATGTACCTAGCAGTTCTTTCCGTTGGAATTATCATTTTGATTGGATCTGTCTCACTCATCTACAACGCGTTTGCGATCTCGCTTTCAGAGCGTAGTCGCACTTTAGGAATGTTATCTAGCGTAGGGGCAACCAAACAACAAAAAAGGGCTTCCGTATTTTTTGAAGCTGCTGTGATCGGGGTCATAGCGATTCCAGCTGGGTTGTTTTTTGGGTCCATTGGCATTGGGGTTACTCTCCATTTGCTCAGTCCATTCATTCAAAAAATGCTTTTTGTTAGTGAACCGATACGATTGGTGATAGAGCCGTACAGTATGATTGCGGTCGTTTTGTTTTCCATTTTGACATTGCTCATTTCTGCATGGTTACCAGCAGTGAGGGCATCGAAAATTACACCGATAACTGCGATCCGCCAGACCAAGGATATCGAGATAAAAGGAAAAGATGTTCGTACATCCAATATGACCCGGAAGTTGTTTGGATTTGAAGCGGAACTAGGATTGAAAAATCTGAAAAGGAATAAACATCACTATCGCTCAACTGTCTTTTCTCTTGCGATCAGTGTAATCCTGTACCTAGCAGCTTCTTCTTTTTCGTTGTATATGGATAAGTCCTATAATATGGCACAAGCACCGCTACCATATGATTTGTCAGTAAACGCAAGGGGAGCCGATCTGGAAAGAGTAAGGTCATTAACAAATGAATTGATGTCCGTCAAGAACGCAACAACAAAAGTGAAGACCCAACTTATCGGTGCTGATCTAATCCTCAACGAAAACGAGGTTACCACAGACATCTCCAGTCGCCATACTCTTAATCCTGATGGGAAATACTTCATGTCTGCAGACATTGTTTCTCTTGATGAGGCCTCTTTTGCAGCGTACCTGCAATCCGCGGGGATTGATGCAAAGAAATTGGAAGGTGACGAGATTTCTGCAATACTTGTCAATCGGTTCACCTTGAAAGAAGAACATAATTTTACAGATATCTCTCAACTAACAGTCCAAGAGGGATCAGAACTACCTCTCACTTTGAATGAAGGAGCTAAAGTCCGAATTGCTTCTATCACGGATAAACATCCACCTTTTATGCTACGATACCAGGAATATGCTTTTACGGTTACATTTGTTGTTTCTGAACGAGACTTTGACAAGTTCCGAGAACGAGGTAACGCTATGCTGTCTGAGCAAGTTACCAGCGAAGTTCAATTTACAACAGAGCAGTCTGCGGCATTGGAAAATGAAATAAACCCGATTATTAACAAATATCCAGATGTACATGTCTATACGAACAATCTGATTGAGGAGCGTAAGGATGCAATGAATCGCGCCACAGTCACATCCGTATTCCTTTATGGGTTTGTAGTTCTCATCGGACTCATTTGTATGGCAAATATTATCAACACGATTTCGACAGGGATGGCCTTGAGAAAACGTGAATTTGCGATGTTGGCTTCCATTGGTATGACGCCAAAGGGCATGAAGAAAATGCTACGCTTCGAAGGATTCTTTTATGGAATGAAGTCGCTTATTTACGGTTTACCGATTAGTTTATGCGTAATGTTTTTCATCTACAAAAGCTTTAGCCGTAATTTTGAATTCGCTTTTACGGTGCCTTGGGCGGATCTTATCATTGCAGGGCTTGGTGTGTTTTTTATTGTGGGGACGACGATCTTTTATGCAAATAGAAAATATAAAGAATACAGTATCGTTAACTCGTTGAAGAACGAAAACATTTGATCGAAGCATGCAAGTTCGAGATAGAAGGTTCTATCGGATAATTGTTTTGTAACGTGTAAATACGTGTCTGATTCGTTCAGATACGTATTTTTTATTAATATAGTGGATCAAGCACAGCGAGGAAAAAATGAAAACCCGACCATGAGATCGGGCAAAAGAAATCCTTCTATGAAGCTATCCAATCGATGACAAACGCAATGGACATAACTGCGATGTAAGTGTATTCCTGAAACTTTTTAAACACGGGAACACCTCCAAAAGCGTTTCCTAAATCATACCATGTCAAAGTTGTAATGATCGAGTCAGTTTCACTTATGACGCTGTCTTACTATTGAGTATAAAAAGATAAGCAAACATCCAATAAGACTTACACAGCTTATCAATGTATCGTATGGATGGTAATTGTACTTCAAATCCTGAATTGTGTTCACACTCCATAGTAGGATGGGGATTACAAGAAAATAATGCAATTTTGCATCATTAACAAACCTGATATAAACAAGAGCAAGGATAGTAGAAATGCTAAAAATCTGAAGGAAAGCTTGCATTTCATCGAATGAAATTGTTACTGGAATGTCACTTGCAAGAAGCATTTGCTTACACCAAAGAAGAAAGAACCAGCCAGTTGCTAAAATGCCCATTGTGAGCTTCAAAAATAATTTCATAGATAAATGACTCCCTGTATTCAAGTTGATATATAAGAGAATTATCACCGTAGTTCATAATTACTCATCGTGAGGAGGTGGAGGGTCAAAGTAATAATCTAATCCGACAATCCCCCAAAAAATGATGAATGTGAACAATACATACAGCCATCTTTTACGAAGGGACTGGGAATTTACGATAAACCCCCAACTAAGTAGGGGCAGTGCTATCAGTAGGATTGATACGAAGTCGGACATGCGGAATTCACTCCTTCACGTTTTATTACGTAAATGGGGAATATTGGTTACTTGCCATTAACTTTAGTTAGACGACGAATGAATAGACATTCTACTTTAAGCTGTATGAGTTTTACGCCGATGGCAACGAAGCTTAAGGTGAAGTACCAAGGAAAAAACATGACGGTTTTGGTGAAAGTCACGAAATAAACAAAAACAATGCCCTCGGGATAACCGGGGGCTTTTTTGTACGTGTTCAAACATGTACATTCACCCCGCACAATGATAAAATGTTCGTATATACAAGATAGCGCTGCCTACCATCAACGAAGTATGCCTACGTATCCAGGCATGCTTTTTTCGGGCGAGCACAAACCTTTTACAAATGCGCTGTTGCCCTTCTATGAATAGGTAGCTGTAAAGGTTTTCATACTTACTGGAGCGGGGTTGCACATATGATAGTGGTAAAGCAATTAATGGATCATTGCCACCGCTTTTTTGGGAGTCAAGGCGATCTGTATCAATCCGAGGATGCGGATATCCTGGTTGCCGTCTATCCGGCTACGCGCAAGCGAGGATGGTGGACGTACGCCACACTTGAGCTGCACAAGATGGGGGCTACAGAGTACCTCGCCTATTCCTATCAGTTTGAGCAGAGAATGATCACACATTTGGCAAGAATAGCAGCCCAGGTAATTCGTCAGTGGGAGAGTCAATCTACCCGCTTGGAGTCTGGAAGCGTCTTTTCGCTTGGGGATACAATCGTGGAAAAATCGGTTTTGAATCATATGGTACTGACCCCTGCCTATTATGAAGAGGCTGGACTTGAATATTATACAAACGGCAAGGACGTAATCAGGTTCATGATGCTTCATGCCATCGCGGATTCTGAAGCAAAGTTTTTGGAACAATATGGACTTATAGCATTACAGGAATGGTTAGCGCACTCCGGTGTCGATTCCCTGAATGTTACGCGTACGCCTGCCATCTGAGAAGGGAGCGAGCGAAATGTCAGCGATTCGCTTGAGAGTCACCGTAGTAGTTGAACACGAAGGGAAAGTCCTCCTCATCCGTGAGCAGACACAACGAGGCATCTTTTACAACCTGCCAGGGGGAATCGTAGAATATTTAGAGGCGATTCCAGACGCGGCGAAAAGAGAAGTGATGGAAGAGACCGGACTCCTCGTGGAGATGGAGCGATTGATCTGGATAGACGATCGGATCGATCAGGAAGGGAACGGAAAGCATACAGTCGGAGTAGGAGTTCTGGCGAAGCTCGTCGGTGAAGAGACAAACCCAACGCCAGGTGGTATTGTCGATGAAGAGATCGAATGGGCAGGCTGGGTCACGCTAGACGAGTGGAAACAACTGCCGAACGACCACAAAACACGCCCGGATCAAGTCAAGCAAGTCTTGTCTGATCCCACTTATCAACCGATGTACTTGGGAAATATGCTGAGCCGGGCAGAATAAAAACAAGAGACACCGCCCTTTTCCTAGTGAGAGGAGCGGTGTTTCTTTTTCTTACGCTTTTTGCTGTACGGAAGCTTTTCTTCCTTTTGCGACAGCCAACACGACAATGACAGCGGAGAGAACAGCACCGAGTGTCAATGGCTCTGACAGGAGGAGCCAGGCTGCGATGATTGATAAAAAGGGTTGAAGGTATTGAATTTGACTGACCTTGGAGACGCCGCCGATTGCCAGGCCGTGATACCACGCGAAAAAACCGAGGAACATACTAATCACGCTAATATAGCCAAAACCGAGCCAGACAGGCCAAGTGGCTTGTTTTAAGTCAGTGAGCAAAGGACCTGTGAGCGGAACGACGAGAAAAGGAAAGGCAAAGATCAACGACCAACTGATGACCTGCCAGCCACCCATTGTCTTGGAGAGCTCACCGCCGACAGCGTATCCGATAGCCGCACTGATGACCGCCCCGAGCAAGGCGAGATCCGCCCATTGGAGGGCACCAAAGCCAGAACTGATCGCGTAGGCGAGAATCGTCACACAGGCGATCACACTGGAAATCCAATACTTCCGGGTGGGGCGTTCTCCTGAAAAAAATATCGCTGCGCCAGCTGTGGCCAATGGCAATAGTGCGATGATGACTGCGCCATGCGTAGCGGGTACTCTTTCCATCGCCCACGACGAGAAAAACGGGAAGCCTGCTACTACTCCGGCGGATACGAGAAACAGTTTCTTGGTCTCTTGCCAGGTGGGAAACGGAACTCGTTTTAGTAGGAGCACCAAAGCAGCCAGTACAGCCGCGACCAACGCTCGTCCCAGCCCTGCCGAGAGGGGAGAGAGTACGGTAACAACCATCTTCGTTACAGGCAAGGTCAAGCTGAAGCTAAGCACCCCGATGAAGCCATATAGCAAGCCCATTTTCTCTGTATGCAGCTGGTCAGAAGTGATTGGCTGCTCTTTTGGTAGGACTTGCTTCTCGATAGGAAGCTGTGTGCTCATCCGAATCCCATCCTTTGTCGATTAAAAGTTTGTGTTGTTTCATCTTAGAGGCGACCGAGTATAAACGGTAGAGCCAATTGGCAGCAGGATCAGTAAGCCAATTTGTCGAAAGGGAGGAAAATGAAAACAGGAAGTGTGGAGGACGGATCAGAATGGAATGGAAGCCAGACAAAGATGCGGGAGTTCCGATCTATATACAAATCGCCAAAGAGCTGGAACGACAGATTGTGCTAGGAGTGCTGTCCCCAGGTACATCTCTGCCGCCGGAAAGAGTGTTGGCACGACGCTTTGGCGTCAATCGTGGGACGGTATCGGCAGCGTACGAAGAATTGCGGGCAAAAGGTATTTTACAATCGTGGCAAGGGAGCGGGACTTGGGTCAGTCGTGATCTGTGGGGCGTCAAACAAATGCCAAACTGGTACACCTACACGAATGGCGGGGCATTCTTGCCAGCCTATCCACTCGCGAAACGCATTCAGGATGCGTGCTTCGATTCCTCGATCATCAATCTGGCAAAGGCAGAATTGGCAACGACGATGATCCCGTCTTTGATACCAACGCCGCCGGGGGAAGAAAACGGGATCAGGCTTGAGCTGGGCTACGCGCATCCAAAGGGGGAGCCGCGTCTGCGTGAGGCACTGGCTGTGCATCTGCAAGAAAACTACGGCATTCACGCTTCCCCCGATGAAATTTTGGTGACGTCAGGGGCGCAGCAGGCATTGCATCTCATTACACTATGTCTTTTGAATCCTGGAGATGCAATCGCAATGGAGGGACCCTCTTATTCGTATTCCTTGCCCTTATTTAGTTCAGCTGGCCTGCGTTTATTTCGCTTGCCGATGGATGAGAACGGAATTGTACCCGAGGCTGTCTACGAATTGCATCGGGAGCATCGCATTCGCATGGTTTTCGTGAACCCGACCTATCATAATCCAACCGGGACGATTTTAAGCAAGGCACGGCGATCTGAGCTGCTCGATATTTGTCAGGAGCTGCGCCTGCCACTCGTAGAGGACGATGCTTACGGGGCACTTACACTGGCTGGAAGCCCTAAACCGCCCAAGCCGATCAAAGCCATCGATAAGACGGGGGCTGTTCTGTACGTCGGGAGTCTTTCGAAAACGATTGCGCCAGGCTTGCGAATTGGCTGGCTGGTGGGACCAAGATCTGTCGTAGAAAGACTAGCCGATGCCAAGCAGCAAATGGATTTTGGCACGAGCAGCGTCTCCCAGCAATTCGCCCGGCGATTTGTTGAGCGAAAGAGCTGGAACAATCAGCAGGAGCGAATGTCTCGTTACTTGTTGGAGCAACAACAAACGATGGTACGCGCTATGCACAAGCATCTCTCCGATTACGCGGTATGGAATGAGCCGGGTGGCAGCTATCATATTTGGTGTCGGTTGCTTGCTCCCAGGGACGAAAAAGAATTGCTGGATGATGCGGTCAGAGAGGGCGTTGTTTTTACACCCGGCAGCGTCTATGGAGCGGAAGCGGGGTGGCTGCGCCTGACCTATTCGTGGGAGTGCCCGGCGAACATCGAGGAAGGAGTTCGACGCATCCAAAAAGTCCTTCAGCAGAAAAAGCAATAAGAAAAGGGATTAATTCCTTATTTATGAAACTATTTTCCACCTCACTCGTATGCACTATAGAGGCAATTTTAGAAAGGGGGGGACAGTCGTGGGCGTACTTGAAACCGTCTACATAGTCTGCCTTGTACTTGGCCTACTCTACACGCTCATCTCACTGTTGTTTGGCGATGCGCTCTCGGATTGGCTGGGACATCTGCATCTGCCTTTTGCACAGCCTATTTTGTTGGTCAGCGGCATGACTGCCTTTGGCGGAGCGGGGTATCTGTTATCTCGGTACACTTCTCTCGGTGCGTTTGTCGTGTTGATGCTGGCAGCTGTCATTGGTATCGCTTTGGCTCTTGTTTCTTACTTCCTGTGGGTAAAGCCGATGAGCCATGCGGAAAATTCCACGAGCTATTCCATGAGTCAACTGGGAGGGAAGCTGGGCGAAGTCGGGACGACGATCCCGGCAGAAGGACTGGGAGAGGTACTGCTGCCGATGATTAGTGGAACCACGTACCATATGGCAGCGAGTCTTGAGGGCCAGGTTATCCCGCAAGGAGCCCGTGTCGTCGTAGTCGAGGTCCGTGACCATGTCTTGTATGTGATCCCCTTTTACACTGAATCTGGCGAAGGAGATGGGAAATGATGTTAGATCCTGGCGTTTTGACCATAGTAGGTGTTGTCGTCGCAGTCTTTCTCGTGTTGGGTATTGCTTTTTGGGCCCGTTACAAAACAGTGGGTGCAGATGAAGCCATGATCGTGACGGGTAGCTATCTCGGCTCGAAAAACGTACTCAGTGACGAATCCGGGCGCAAAATGAAGATCGTCCGCGGAGGCGGCGCATTTATCCTCCCTATTTTTCAACAAGCAAACTTTCTGAGTCTTCTGTCTCATAAGCTGGACGTATCGACTCCTGAGGTGTACACCGAGCAGGGCGTTCCTGTCATGGCAGATGGCGTTGCAATCATCAAGGTAGGCGGCTCGATTGAAGATATCGCGACCGCATCCGAGCAATTTATGGGCAAGAGTGACGAGGCACTGCGCGGAGAAGCACAGGAAGTCCTCGAAGGCTATTTGCGGGCAATCCTCGGCAGTATGACGGTGGAGGAAATTTACAAAAACCGTGAGCGATTCGCACAAGAGGTGCAAGCTGTAGCAACAAAGGATTTGAAAAAAATGGGGCTGTCCGTTGTCAGCTTCACCATCAAGGATGTCCGGGACAAAAACGGCTATTTAGCTGCGCTTGGAATACCGCAAATCGCTGCAGTAAAACGCGATGCGACCATCTCACAGGCTGATGCGGACAAAGAAGCGCGGATCAAGCAGGCACAGGCAGAGGAAGAGGCACGCAAGGCAGAGCTGCTGAAGGAAACGAACATTGCCGAAGCTGAAAAGGAAAAAGAGCTGAAGGTAGCGGCGTTTAAGCAAGAGCAGGACAAAGCGAAGGCGAGTGCGGACCAAGCCTACAAGCTGCAAGAAGCTGTCGCCAAGCAGCAGGTGACAGAAGAAGAGATGAAGGTCGATCTCGTCCGCAAGCAGAAGGAAATTGAGCTGGAGGAAAAAGAAATTCTTCGCCGCGAAAAGCAATATGATGCGGAAGTGAAGAAAAAGGCCGACGCCGACCGCTACTCAGTGGAACAGGCGGCAGAAGCGGAAAAAGCGAAGAAGCTGAGAGAAGCAGACGCGATCAAGTACCGCATTGAAGCTGAGGCAAAAGCAAATGCCGAGCAGAAGCGTCTGGAAGGCTTGGCAATTGCCGAGGCTGAAAGAGCCCGTGGTAGCGCTGAGGCAGAAGTCACGCGACTCAAGCTCGAAGCCGAAGCAGAAGGGAAAGAGAAGCTGGCTGAAGCATTTGAAAAATTCGGTCATGCGGCTGTTCTCGATATTATTGCGAAAATGCTTCCTGAGCTGGCTGAGAAAATTGCCGAGCCGATGAAGGCGATCGACAAAGTAACGATCGTGGATGCGGGAGGCGGTCAGGGAGATGGCGTCAATCGTCTGAGTGGGAATGTTACGAAGCTGATGGCCCAACTTCCTGAGATGCTGAAAGACGTATCCGGATTGGATATGAACAAAATGATCGCAGATTTTATGAAAAAGGATGATACCGTGCCTGCGAAGCAACAGCCTGTACCCGTAAAAGTTCAGGTAGAGACGGATTCAATTTTGGAGAACGAAACCAAATAATCAAATCGATCAGAGAAGAAGTGCCCCTTAGTGCTAGGGGCACTTTTTCATTGGAAAAAATTAAGGATAGTCTACCTGCTTCGCACGTCCATATCCTCTCAACAATTCACTGACCGTGACGAATTTATACCCTCTATTTTTCAGTTCAGGCAATATTTGCTCGAGGGCTTGTACCGTCTGTCTTCGATTGCCTCCGTAATCATGAAATAGCACGATGTCTCCATTCCGAGCGTTGTTCAAAACCTTGTTGACGATTTTTTTTACACCGGGATCGCTCCAATCACGTGTATCTTGATGCCAGGACCACATGATCACGAGAAAACCAGCTTGCTTGGCTGTATCGACCACGGTCTCGTCATAATATCCCCCCGGAGGGCGAAAGAGGGTGGGACGAACCCCTGTTGCCGAATAAATCGTCTCCTGCGTTTTTTGCACCTCTTCTAACAGTCGCTTCGCGGACAGCTTTCGAATATCTGGATGACTGTAAGTGTGATTGGCAATCTCATGTTGATCATTCGCGAGAGATTTGACGATTTCCGGGTACTCGCTCACACGATTGCCTACGACAAAAAAGGTGGATTTCGCTTGATACTGCTTCAAAAGCGCTGCGATCTGAGGAGTGTACACCTGATCTGGACCATCGTCAAAGGTAAGGGCAATCACCTTGCTCTCTGTCGGCACTTCCCAAACGATATCTCCTCTTGTTTCGTAATACTCGCGATTTTTTCCCCGAATGGCATTGGCTGTCTCGTTGAAGGAAGGAGCCAGAATGACAGCTAGCAAAAGGGGGAAAAAGAGGATATGCTTTTTCATTCGTTCACCTCGTTGCAGAGACTTTCGTGCTAGGTGGCTGTACGTGATGAGGTACTCATCGTTACTATGCGACAAATCTTGATGAATATTCCTGTGTGTCTTCGTGGAAAAGACACTTGTTCTTTTTATGTGGATAAATTAAGCTAGTAAGAACATAAGACGTGAGAGTTGGGTGGAGGAATCAATCATGAAGGTGGCAAAATTCGGGGGAACTTCTCTGGCGAATGCTGAGCAAATAAAAAAAGTATGCCAAATTGTTATGGCGGATCGGGATAGACGATTGATTGTTGTATCGGCACCTGGGAAACGGAACAAGGAAGACACGAAGGTTACTGATTTGTTAATTGCCTATGCGGAGCGATCTTTGGCTGGGGAACCGACAGAGGAAGCGAAACAAGCCATTTTCTTGCGCTATCGGGAGATTGTAGCAGATCTCGGGCTTTCTGCCGAGATCGGTCAAGCGATCGAAGCGGAGCTCGAGGAGGTTCTCGCAAACAAGGCGGGCTTGTCCACGGAAAGATTCATGGATGCAGTCAAAGCTGCCGGAGAGGATACATGCGCCAAGGTTGTTGCTCGTTATTTGCAGAGCTTGGGTGAGGTGGCGACCTACATCAATCCAAAGGATGCAGGAATGCTGGTTACGGATGAAGCAAGCAATGCGCATATTCTCCCTGAAGCGTATGCCAAATTGGCGACATTGCGAGAGCGGGAGGGAATCGTCATTTTCCCTGGCTTCTTCGGTTATTCGCGCGCCGGTGATCTTGTTACTTTTTCACGAGGTGGCTCGGATATTACGGGCTCGATTTTGGCTGCGGCAGTTGAGGCAGAAGTCTACGAGAATTTTACCGATGTGGACTCTGTTTATGTGGTCAATCCAAACCTCATTGCCAACCCGAAAAAAGTAACAGAGATTACGTACCGAGAGATGAGGGAGCTGTCCTATTCCGGTTTTAGTGTATTCCACGAGGAAGCGTTGATTCCCGCGTATCAAGCAGATATACCCGTATGCATCAAGAATACGAACAATCCTTCTGCACCTGGTACGATGATTGTGGCCGAGCGAGGAGCTGCTACAAACGGAGTGTCGGGGATTGCAAGTGACGGCGGCTTTTGCAGCATTTACGTCAGTAAGTATTTGATGAACCGCGAAATTGGTTTTGGTCGCAAGCTGCTACAAATTTTGGAGGAGGAAGAGCTTTCGTATGAGCATACCCCATCTGGGATTGATAACATTTCCGTTATTCTGCGCGAGCGTGATCTCACGGAAGAGAAGGAACAGCGGATTGTAGAGCGCATCCGCCGGGAGCTGTTCGCTGATGATGTCGCTGTTCAGCATAGTCTTGCGCTCGTCATGATTGTCGGGGAGGGCATGCGTCAATCTGTGGGGACAACGGCGAGAGCCACTACGGCTTTGGCTGCTGCGAAAATCAATTTGGAAATGATCAATCAGGGGTCATCGGAAGTAAGCATGATGTTTGGGGTGAAGGCCGAAGAGGCAGACCGTGCTGTGATTGCTTTGTATCAAGAGTTTTTTGGGGGAGAAGAACCGGTGGTTTCCTCATCGTCACAAGCCGCTTCTATCAGTGTGTAGTCACGTGCTTCAAATGACCCGCTATTTCCATCCTGTACCCATTGATAAACACGCCATGCTGGCTGGGCGGATGCGAGTCCCACAATCCAATAGCTAAGCGTAGGATAATGCCAGCCAGCTATGTCGCGTGCAGAAGGGATTGGCGGTGTATGGGGGTGTGTATGCAAGACACCTAACCATTGAATATTGTTCTTGCGAATGTGCTGCAAGGCTTGAAGAAATGTTGCCCCATCCCAAGCGAACACATGCTTGTCAGGTGAGTTGGGCATCGGTACATAGGCAGTAATCGTTGCTCCATGACCTGCGAGCAAAGCAGAATACTCATAAGGAAACGCCTCTTGTGCTTCGGCCAGGAGGCGTTTCGCTACTTTTTTCGTTAGGAATATTTTGTTATTCTTAATCGCAAAGGGGTCACCCAACCAAGCGGGATTTTTCATTCGGCTTTCGTCCTTCTTCTCTATTCGGCTATGATTTGGAGGTTAGCATTCGATGACTACGATACAAGTGGGAGTTTGCGGCTGGGGAGATCAGCACGAATTGTACGTACAAGGTGTGCGCAATCGAGACAAGCTGTCTGTATATGCCAGCCACTTTCCAATTGTAGAGGTGGATAGTTCTTTTTACGCTATTTTACCACAGCGAAATTACGAATCGTGGGTGAAGGATACACCTGAACGATTTGGCTTTATCGTCAAGCCTCATCAAGGGATGACGGGACATCAACGGGGGGATGCTTCGGGAAGCAGACGGGAATTGTTTCGTCAGTTTGAGGAGAGCATTCAGCCCGTTGTAGAGGCTGGCAAGCTCAAAGCATTGTTGTTTCAGTTTCCGCCGTGGTTTGATTGTACCCGGGAGCATGTCCAGTATGTGGCTGCTTGCCGCCAAGCCATGCAGGCATATCCGTTTGCGGTGGAGTTTCGCCATCAAAGCTGGTTTGAATCACGTTATTCGGAGCGAACGCTTGATTTCTTGCGCAAGATCGAAGCGACACATGTCGTATGTGACGAACCGCAAGTCGGGAAAGGCTCAGTCCCGATTGTTCCTGCCGTGACGAAGCCATCCTTGGCGTTGGTTCGCTTTCATGGGCGCAACAAAGCGGGCTGGCGAGATCCCGGAGAGGGACAAAATTGGCGAGATGTCCGTTATTTATATCGATACAGTGAGACAGAGCTTGCAGAGTGGGTTGAACACATCAGACTGCTCGAACAGGAAGCGGATGAAGTCTGCATTTTGTTCAACAATAACTCTGGAGGAGATGCAGCAGCGAATGCGAAGCAGTTTTCGGAGATGCTTGGCCTTGCACCTACTGGTCTGAATCCTCGTCAGATGGACCTGTTCTCCACGTAGGAAGAAAGAAGGGGAGTTTCATGCTTGCAGTAATTGCCATCTTGTTTGTCATCATTGGAGTCGTGGCTGGTGTCATTGGCAGTATCGCGGGTCTGGGTGGTGGGATTTTTTTCGTACCTGCTCTGCTTTATTTTGCGAACTGGTACACGCCTGGATCGATGAACCCGCAAGTAGCAGCGGCGACTTCGCTAATCGTGATTGCGGTAACCGCCCTTTCTTCTTCTCTTTCTTATCTCAAGCAAAAAAAAGTAGATAAGCAGAGTGCTCTGCTCTTCTTTATTGGGAGTGCCCCAGGTGCTATTGTGGGCGTGTATCTTAATACATTACTAGCAGTGGAGGGCTTTTCGCTGCTGTTTGGCTTGTTTCAGCTCTGCATGTTTGTCGTATTGATGGTCAAAGACAAAATCAAGCCACGCAGCATTAAGTGGGAAGTTCAACGCCACTTCGTTGACAACGAAGGAAATGAATACGTGTACGGGTATAGCAAATGGTCCGTGATTACGATTGCCTTCTTTGTCGGGATTACCTCTTCGCTATTTGGCGTGGGTGGCGGCATCCTGATGGTTCCTGCCATGATGATTTTGTTTCGCTTCCCGCCACACATTGCTACGGCTACGTCCATGCTGGTCATCTTTTTATCAGCGGTGGTTGGGTCCATCACGAATATCTTCCACGACAACGTACACTGGCTGTATGCAGCGATGCTCGCACCAGGAGCATGGGCGGGCGGAAAGCTCGGAGCGATTATTGCCAGTAAAATGAAGGGCCGCACCATCGTGCTGTTTTTGCGTGTTCTGATATTGGGAATTGCCATACAAATGATCGGAGAAGCGATTTTTGGATGATTTTTGGATAATGAGACGAGAGGGAGGGGAAAGCCGTGGCTGACACCTGTACCTTACATATTTTGCACACGAATGACTTGCACAGCCATTTTGATACGATGCCGCGAATTGCAACCTGCCTGAGCATACACCGAGAAGAGTGGGAGGGCAAGGGAGAGCATGTGCTCACGGTCGATATTGGAGACCATATGGATCGAATGGATATCCGATCGGAAGCGAGCTTTGGGAAAACAAACGTCCAGATCATGAACCGAAGTGCGATTCAATACGCGACGATTGGAAACAACGAAGGCATCACACTCCCAAAAGACAAGCTGAATGAACTGTACACAGATGCACGCTTCACGATCATTACAGGCAATCTGTTTGAACCGACAACCAATTCTGTCCCGTCTTGGGCTGTACCATACGCTATTCATACCGTAGGCGAGCTGCGGCTGGCGATCTTGGGAATGACGATTCCCTTTGGTCCCTCTTATCAAAGTATGGGCTGGGAGATCAAAGAGCCGATCCCGATTTTGCGTGAGCAGATTGCGGCGCTGCGCTCGGCAGTGGATGTTGTCATTTTGCTTTCGCATCTCGGCTATCAAACAGATTGTGTGCTGGCTAGTGAAGTCGATGGCCTGGATATTATTTTGGGCGGACACTCTCACCGGGCGCTGCCTCATGGAGAACGCATAGGCGGTACATTGATCACACAAGCCGGGCGATTTGGCGAGTATGTCGGTCATGTAGAGCTTGTCTGGGACAGGACTCAAAATGGCATCAAAGACGTGCGCGCAGAGCTTTTTCACACAGAACAGTATCAGGTAGACGAATCCTTGAGCCAGTTCATTGAGAGTGAAAAAGTATGGGCAGAAAATCGTTTGTTTCAGCCGATTGCGCAACTGGAGCAAGACCTGCATATAGGCTGGACGGAGGAGACCCCCTATGGTTCCTTCATCGCAGCAAGTATTCGCAAATGGACGGGTGCTGAGATCGGCATGGCAAATGGCGGGCTGTTGCTTGCAGATTTGGCTCGGGGCAGCTTGTCTTTTGCCGATTTGCTGCACAGTATGCCACACCCGATCAATCCCTGTGCAGTCACGATTACAGGCGCACAGCTCACCACTGTTCTGGAGCAAGCCATTCAACCGGAAATGATTCAGCGGGAGCTGCGCGGGTACGGTTTTCGCGGCAAAATAGAAGGCTGGATGTGCGTGGACGGATTGCACATCCGCTACAGTGAGGATGACCAGCCGCAAATTATCCAGATTGAAGTCAACGGGCAACCGCTTGATCGCGAGCGTCTGTATCGAGTCGGGACGATCGATATGTTTATGTACAATCGCATGTTTCCCGAGTTGCTGCTCGGCAGTGAGCTTACGTTTTTCTTACCCGAGATGCTACGTGAGGTGCTCGCCACCACGATAAAGGACCAGCAGATGCTGCAAAATGCGTTTCTTCCTCGTTGGGAAAAGATATCGTCCGCGTCAAAAAACCAATCGTAGAGACCGTTTTTTCGGGAATGCTATCGAAAAACGGGAGGAGACGAGCGATGCGCTTCATTGATGAGGTATACGAGCTGTACAGAGGACATTTTAATGGCGATGAAGAGGACATTACAGCGGTTGTCGTCGGCATTCTCGCTGAGCAGTCTCGGGATGATTTGTTGGACTTGGTCGAGGAAATGGACGAAGAAGAGCTATTTCACATGCTCGCAACGTATATGATTGAAGTCATGAAACGGAAAGTCGCGATGGAGGATGAGCACTTTCCGACAAGCATTATGCATTAAAATTCGATCAGGGAGCTCCCTCATCGAAACCTCACCTTTCTTTGCTAAATGTCATAGGATGTAACGCTAACAGACAGGAGAGAAAAGGGAGGAATCTTGATGGTCGAGGTAGTGCCAATCCACTTTCCAGAGGGGACGGCTATTGCTGTCACCGTTCGTTTGCCCAAGACGACGCTATTGGCTGTAACGACCGATCATGGCTACATCATGTGTGGGGCGCTGGATGTTGGGCTATTAAACGAAAGGCTAGCAGCGAGAGAAATTCTTGCTGGTCGTGCGGTGGGGGTCAAGACTATACAGGAATTGCTGGATGCACCGCTGGAGTCCGTGACGACGACGGCGGAGGAGAAGGGGATTACTGCTGGGATGATTGGGCGGGAAGCAGTCGTGAAAATGTTGTAAAACAACAAATGGTTTGCCTATAGAAAAACCTTTGTCCGATGACAAAGGTTTTTTAGTTTTCTCGCTCCTGTTTTACCAACGGGCATTTTGTTCTTCACAGATTCCGATCTTGTTTTGGACCACAACCGTTTTTCTGTCAGGTGTTGAGAGTGTCCCGTCATATCGGCCGATTACTTGATGCAGAGTGGTCCGCACCAACGCAAAATTTTTGTGCTCGGTTCGAGCAAAGAGCGGTGTAAAGGTGAGGCGTACGGCAGACGATTCTTCGCTCGCAAGCGTCCAAGGGAGCATCCGGTTGTCAGGATCGTAGGAAAAAAGCATTTGTTCACTCAGCTTGTAGAGGACACCGTCGATCATCAAGCCATTTTCCGTCATACCCGTTTCGTCCGTCCAGCCTTTGCCAAAGTTAAAGCCTGCGACACCTTCCGCGTGACAAAAAGAGCAGGTCGTCCAGTTCCAGCGAGTGTGATACGGCCAAACGCCACGTCCAAAATCCAAACTGGCAAAAGCATTCTGTCGATCGAGCAAATAGGTTTTCCCGTTATAGGCAATGGTGCCGTGCACAGGCCGGGCCGTTTGCTTCGATGTGAACTGAAAGCGCTCCGCACTCCACGGAATCACGACATTTAAGGACTCGCCTGGCGGATCAATCACGATGTCGAGCGAGAGAGGCTTATCACCGGGACAAATGGCAGTCGCTTGTACGCTCGTTCCGCTGGCTTCTGGGTGAAAGGAGACGGAGAGCTTGCGACTCGCAAAATGGCAAGGATCATCTACAGTGGCACCAAGCCGAATCCCTACACCAAAAGGAACCGTAACGGCACTGTCCGCGGTCTCCCCTGTCGTTAGATCAATAAAATGGACAAAGACAATGCCCGCGTAATCCAAATTGACCATCGCAATCGACATCGCACATTCAGGCGCGGTGATAAACCAAAAATTCCATTTTTTCCGGCGAAGCCAATGCCCACTAAATTGGCAGTCATGCAACGGATAACGGGACCAGCCAACCGCTTCGGGAAGCAAGCGGCCATCCTGGTCACATAATGAAAGAGGCTGCGTTAATTCTTTTTCGATAAGCGGCATATGATCATCTCCCTTGACAAACAAGGATTCTTTCAGACAAACTCATCCCAAGCGTCTTTCCTCGATAGACATGAAATGGAAATCTAGAAAAAATTTCATGTAGAATCAAGTCGAATCACGCTATAATAGGGATACCCTGAGGAAAGGCGAAGGAAAGGAAATGCGACTGAAATCCATTCAAAAATGCCAGCCGGGTGATAAACTGGCTCGTTCCATCTATACAGAGAATGGAACGATTCTCGTTGGGGCCGGAGTAGAACTCACCCAACGAATGATAGATCGACTCAAAACCAAAAACGTGAACAGTCTCTACATCCAAGACAAGCGCACCGATGATATCATCGTGGAGACAGTCATTTCCGAAAATACTCGCAGACAAGCAATGTCCATGATTCACGATACATTCCGAACTGTTCATCAAGTCCCGGACAAATGGCAGCAGCTTTTTTCGGACAAGGGTTTGGGACGTAAGCTGCGTGATGTCATGCAAATCGTTGCGGATGAATTGAACAACAGTGATTCAGCCATAAATTTATTGGCAGATGCTTGCGCCTTCGACAATTACATATTCACGCACTCATTTAACGTTGCCTTGTATAGCACCGCTCTTGCCATCAATACCGGCTGTTCGGAAAAAGATGTGTTGGAGATTAGTATTGGCGGTATGCTCCACGACATCGGAAAAGTGCATATCCCAGACAACATTTTGAAAAAGCCGGGCCGCCTGACGCAAGAAGAATTTGAAATTATGAAAAGACACACGGAGATCGGCTTTGAAATGCTACGTCGTCAAGACGACATCCCGTTGCTTGCAGCCCATTGTGCTTTTCAGCATCACGAGCGCTGGGATGGCACAGGCTATCCACGGCACCTGAAAAAAGAAGAGATTCATCCGTTTGGTCGCTTGATGGCTGTGGCTGATGTATTCGATGCCCTGACGTCGCATCGGGTATACCGTCGCGGAATGCTTCCTCACGAAGCGATGGAGGTGCTCTACTCCGGTTCAGGCAAACTGTTTGACCAAGTCTATGTAGAGGCTTTGCGAAATACGATTGCACTCTACCCTGTTGGTCTGACCGTCACCCTGAACAATGGTCTGTCTGGTGTCGTTGTCGATTCGAATAAAGGAATGCCGAGCCGTCCGATCGTCAGAATTCTGGTGGATGAGGACGGTCGGGATATCGAGCATCCCTATGAGTGTGACTTGTCCAAAATGCTGACGCTCATGATCATCGCCTGTGGCGATTTGGTATAATCAGAGCCAGTCTTTCTTTTTAAAAATGATAAACATCGTCGTGCCGATTACCGCCATACATCCCAGTACGATGTAGTAGCCGTAGGGTGAACGCAGCTCAGGCATCACATCAAAGTTCATCCCGTATATACCGGTCACAATCGTCAACGGCATAAAAATCGTCGTCAAGGCGGTAAAAACACGCATAATATCGTTGGCTCTGCCAGCGAGCGCCGCTTGATACGCTTCGCGCAAGTTCCCGATGAGCTCGCGAAAGGCTTCAAAGCTCTCTACAATTTTGCTGGCATCGTCTACAATATCGCCAAAGTACTTCCGCAGATAAGGTTGAATGAGCGGGAGTTCTTTTTTATGTAGGGCGTCAATCAAATCCCGCTGGGGAACGAGCATTTTACGGGCGTACAGGATTTCACTGCGCAGCCCGATAATTTGATCCAGATGGGATTTTTTCGTGTGCATCAAAATTTGTTCTTCCAGATCTTCAAGCAGGTCTTCAATTTTTTCGGTCACATCAAAATAAAGATCGACAATTTGATCGACCAGGTAGTAGAGAAATGTATCGGGGCGATTGACTTCCTTTTCCCGGATGATCGAAAGCATGGTAGTGAATTCAGGGGCCTCCTGCTTTGTTACGGTGATGATGGTGCTGCTACCCAGAAAAATATTGATTTCACGCAAGAAGATATCATGATTGTGGAAGGTAATGCCGTTGATGACCATAAAGTAATGATCCTCGTAGTTTTGCAGCTTGGGCCGCTGTTCTTCCTCGTCGATACAGTCCTCCACAGCCAGATGATGCAGTCCGAACAGCGGCTGTAAAATATCCAAATCGAATGGCGTGGCATGAATCCAGTAAAACCCGTTCACAGGTGGAGTAGCAGCCTCTTCGATGTCTTCTATCTCATTGATGATTCCGTTTTGTACGAGTCTGATCTTCATGTTCGATTCTCCTGCAAGTGGATTCGGTTGCGGCGGGTAGACGGGGCCAGATTTGTGTGAGAATCAGTTCATAAGCAGAGCGAAGTGCCCGGCGGCTGGGCGGAGCCTTTGATATGCGCTCTTGCTTGGGAGTCGTCATGCAAGTTCGCCTCCTCGATGAAAGCCTTCATCCTATATGTATGAACGTCAACTCGTCCGCTTTCCCGCTGCGGCTAGTGCTGGTAATTCCTTTTGATTCGTACTCATGCGAACCTCCGCACGTTTTATTGCCATAGTGTTCCTCACTTTCTACATTCCCTCTCTCTTATTTTACCGTGTAGGACGGTATGACCAAAGCCATTTTTTGCATACTACAAATAAGCTGAGCAGATGAAAAGGTGGATGTATCGACATGTGGACAAGCAAGAAGGCAGGTATGATTGGTTGTATCGTATGGATGTTGACAGGAGCCGGGTGGGGACAAGCTGCTCTTGCCTTGGAGGCGAGAGACGTACAGCCTCCTCCGACTGTGTTTGAGGAAATCCAGATTAAACGGCAGGATGTGACAGGCGATGGTAAGCCAGATCTGATAACGCTGCTAGGAAAGAGATTTGCAGCAGACAGTCCTTACTTCGAACACTTAAAAATCATGGTGCAAGACCCCGTTGCGAAAAAAACAACCTTTTTTACAACACCGTATGGCGCCTATCAGCCGGAGATGTTCTTTTGTGATTTTACCGGAGGGGGTGTGCAACAAATTTTGCTTCAGGCGCCGACTGGGGGCAGTGCAGGGACGTCTGAGTTTTATTTGTTCGCAGACAAGAACAATAAGCCGGTGATTCTGCCTGTTCCGCAACCCTTGACGATTTCGGGCTCCTATCAGGATCATTACAAAGTGAAGTTGACGATCAAGGAGACGGGGGAGACTGTCGTTCTCGATTTGTCTGACCGCAAAAAAATCTATGAAGAAAATGGTGTCTACAAGAACGGGAAGCTGGTTTCTCCAGTAGAGGTATTGCCTAACACCTTCAGCGTACTCAAGCCCATCGATGAGAACCGCGATGGCATCTGTGAATTAAAAGGGGAGCAGAGAGTCAGCGGTGTTGCCAACGCCGATACGATCGCGTATGTAGAGTCGTACTGGAAATGGGACAAGACAAGCTGGAAGCTGCAACGGGCAGTCGTGAGGAAAGCGGAAATGTAGGCGTTAGCAAGGCTCATTCAACCGCCCATTGTCAAGTTGGGCGGTTTACACCCGTTTGTAAAGAGGTATATAATTGAAAGGATATTCCAGAGATATATGTACTCAGATAAAAGGAGTTCAGGCTATGAGCACATGTCCGTTTTCCACCTTTTTTGGATTAAAAGGGAAAGGAAAAAGTGAATCTTTTTTTCAGGGGGTGAAGGAAAAGGGGGAAGTGCAGATTGTAGGGAAAAGCACACTCGCGAAGCAACTAGCAATGATCAACCTGACCGAAGAAGAACTGAGCATTGTGAAAGCACTTCAACCACTTATCATTCAAAATATTGAGGCTATTATTGATTACTTTTATGCCAGTATTGAAAATGAACCGCTTTTAATGAAAATTGTAGACCAAAACAGCACGATTGAACGGTTGAAACTAACGTTGAAGCGCCATATCTGCGAAATGTTTAGCGGACGCATCGACAGCGCCTACATTGAACAGCGCAGTAGAATCGCGGTTATTCATATGCGAATTGGCTTGGAACCAAAATGGTACTTGAGTGCATTCCAAAACATGCTAGTCTCCTTGATTGATCTCTTGCAAAAAAACATCGCGGACAAGGACGAGTTCGTACAAGCCATCACGGCCGTCACGAAGATTCTCAGCATCGAACAGCAAATTGTGCTGGAGGAATATGAAAACGAGCATGAAAAGGCACGGCGAGCGGATCAAGACAAAAAGGACGAGCTGCGAATCCTCCTGACCAATTCCGCACATGAGTTGGCAGCGGTATCAGAAGAAAACAGCGCGTCTGTGGTGCAACTGACAGAACAGTCGAGAGAAGTGCTTCGTTTTGCTGAAAATGGCACGGGCTTTTCCACGAAAGCACAAGATCTGTCCCGTGAAGGCAAAGAAAAGCTGGAAAAACAACAGGAACAAATGTGCTTGATTCAGAGCAGCGTCAAGCAAATCTCGGAAGAAATGAACGCGATGGAGAAAAACGCCGAAAAAATCCAAGGGATTGTCGAGGTCGTGACGGCGATTGCTGAGCAGACGAATCTCTTGGCTTTAAATGCTGCCATTGAAGCAGCACGGGCTGGCGAACAGGGACGCGGATTTGCTGTCGTAGCCGATGAGGTGCGCAAGTTGGCAGAACAGACGAAAAAGTCAGTATTTGGTGTGCGTGAGCTGATCGAAAAGACGAACCAACAGACAGTGGTTCTCTCGTCTGTCGTGGTAGAAATTCAAGCGCTGGTCCAATCGAGCACTGCGGTAGCAAACGAGACGAATGCCTTTTTTGAAGGAATCATGAGCGCTGTCTCAGACAGTAAAGAACAGAGCTCACGAATTCAGCGGGAGCTGGAAAACTTCTTCAAAGTCATGGAAGATATGAACCAAGCAGTGGCACAGGTTGCCAGCTCTGCGGATGAGCTATCGGAAATAACAGAAAATCTGTAGAAAAACAAAGATCAGGATTACGTTGTCGGTTCAAAGGGGCAATATTGGCGGCAATTACGCAATGGAGGACTGTAAACGTTTATGGAAACAACCGGACTTTGTCCGTTGTTGCGAATGGCATGAATCTCCCCAGGCTCAACAAAATAGTATTCACCCGTGCTGACATGAGTTGTTTGTGCTCGTAGAACTTCATTTTCATTATTCGTTTGGACATAAATCATATTCGTTAACGTACCTGAGACTACCAATTCCCATCCAAAAGAATCACCGTGATTATGCGGAATGGATTCTTGTTCTGTCGGCAGATGGATCAAGACCACTTCTACATGTGGCGTGGAGAATAATACTTTGCGCCCATAAGGGAGGTTTAGCGGCTCCGGGATGTATGGACCGAGTTGTTCCATGCAAGGAGACAGGGATACGAGAGCGTGTCTAAGCTGGGCAGGAGTAGGCGAAACGAGGGAGCCAAATGCTTGTTCCAGACGTTCCAGATTCATAAATAACCTCCCAAACGAAAGTCATACTCCCTACACCATATGATTAAAATTCAAGAGTAGTGATAGGCTGAGCTTGTTCAAAAGGAATTTCTTTACCAATATTATTGCATTGTAAATCAACAGGACTACTTGAGTTTAAGGCGCTTTTAGAGAAAAAGCGTCTTTTTTGTGCTATCGACAATAAGCTGACTCACCACCTATGTCGATGTTTGTCGAAAAGGTTGGCTTGTTTCGACACAGGGAATTATTTATTATTATCACATTGTAAATGAAGAGTCGTTTGTTTGATCAGGGGACGCTTTAGAATAAAGAGCGCCTCTTTTCTTTTTGTATGGACTTGGATTTCATTGGGGGATTTGTAAATGGAGAGGAAGAAAGGGCTACTAGCTAAAGGCATGCTCATGATCATGTTCACAGTTGGAGCATCACAAGGGGCATATGCTCAAGGAAACGTCCCAGTTGTATCAAAGACTTCGTACGCATCCATCGTGGAAGCGGATATTCCGGGGGTAGTAGCGCGTGTTTCTGCGAGTGTAGTAGCGATAGTTGGGAAACCGGAGGGGAATGAGAGCGTTAGAGATAACCGTTTTAATCTCGCTCATGGGACGGGGGTCATTGTAAAAGCGGACGGCTGGATATTGACGAACGCCCATGTCGTAAAGGATATGCGCAATCTCACAGTCATTACGGTAGACGGCAAGCAATACGGTGGAACCGTTACGAATATGGATGAAGAGAGCGACTTGGCTCTGGTGAAGATTCAGGCAACGGGCTTGCAGCCAGCAAAATTCGCATCCAATTACGCGATCCGTGTAGGAGAGCCAGTGATCGCGATTGGGACACCGATCTCTGTTTCGTTACGCAATTCAGCCACGCTGGGTATTATCAGCGGGGCAAATCGGTCGGTCAGCTCGACATATCGCTTGATTCAGACAGATGCTTCCATCAATCCGGGCAATAGTGGGGGACCACTCGTCAATGTAAAGGGCGAGGTCGTCGGGATTAATTCGATGAAATTCGTTTCAGTAGGAATCGATAATCTCAGCTTTGCGATCCCCGCAGATACAGCACAATACGTCATGAACCACTTTTTTACATATGGCAAAGTAAATCGTCCTTACTGGGGTGCAGAATTGGAGGAGAGCTGGGCAGCTGTGGTCGGACTTCCGACGAAAGAGCCGTTGCGCATTACACGTATTGAGCCGGGCTCACCGGCGGCAAAGGCAGGCTTTCAAGTGGGGGACGTCATTTATTCCATCAATCAAGCTCCGTTCAGTACATTGGTTGAATTTAATGAGCTGCTAAAAAAATACTTGCCAGGGCAAACCGTAGAACTCATGGTGCAGTCTGGTGGCGATATGGTTAAACGTAAAGTGCAATTTACCAAGCAACCATAGAGAAATGTGGAAAAATGAAGAAATGGGGAGTAGGCAATGGTCAAGAAAGACTGGAAAATGATATGTGCAATAACAGCGTTGACTGTCTCGTTGGCAGGGACTCAGGTAGCATGGGCCAACACACCACCTGAGCAAAACGTAGTGGTCAAACTTAAAGTAAACACGAGCAGTGCGAAGGTAAATGGTGTGGATACCCCAGTAGAGGAGCCATACTTCTCACAAGGAACGACGATGGTCCCACTCAGTTTGTTGACCTCTGCATTTGGAGTTACGCTGCAATATGACAATGAGACGCAGTTGATTGAGCTCATTTACAAAACAAAGAGTGTGAAGCTTAAGGCCGGCAGGAAGGAAGTGTGGATCAATGGCAAGGCAGTGACCTTGACTGCATCGCCTGAGACGAAAAACGGCAAAACGATGGTGCCGCTTACGCTCATTACGCAAGGATTGGGTCTCACGATTACCATCGATGCCAAGACGAACGACGTAAGCATCCTGGGAACGAAGCAGGAAGATACACCCCAGAAAGACAGCTCGCTTGACAGTGATGTGGGCAAAACCATGATTGGAGACAGCTACTACCGCTGGTCAATGAAATATCCTACGGGGATGATTCAGGAAAATCAAAGCTTCCAGGGAAATTACGTCCTGTTCAAGGATGCCAAGGAAGCGTCCTATTTGCTCGATATTTACATCGCGACGAACCAACCGGAGAATCTGTCTGGTAATGGACTCCTTGCTCGTTTGACTGACATGACGGAAAATTCCATCCTGTCCAAAGAGTATATTGCGAATGACAAACAGCCGTATGCGCGTCTGACTACGAAGTCTTCTGATGGCAGTATGAATGAAGAGCGAGCCTATCAAAAAGGGAGCAATATTTATTACGTGACGCTGTCAAGCATGAAAGAAGCCGATTTCCGCAATCCAGTGAAGTATGGCACCTACAAAAGCTTGCTGGACAGCTTCACCTTGAACTTCCCGACTGATGAAAAGTCAGTGAAGGATTTGTCTACGGTGGAAGGAAACTACCGCTGGTACACCAACGATGATTTTGCATTGAAAGTAAAAGTCCCTGCTGAGTGGACGCCGGATTACAGTAATGACATGTATTTCGAAAGCGATGAAGGCAGGGAATGGATGCAGATCAAGATTACCTCAAAGGAAAAAGACCTTACACTCGATGCTTGGGTCAAAGACCATGAGAAGCGTAACAGGGAAGAAGTAAATGAAAATTATATAAAGGTCAACCCAGAGGTGGGTTCTTCCACAATTGCTGGTGAGGCAGCAAAGGAACAGGAAAACAGCTACTTGGATGGAAAGACCTGGTTTACACAACAAAACCTGTTTTTTGTGAAAGGCAATTATAAATATTGGATTTCCATTGTGTATATGAAGGACCAGCCATCAGAGGAAGTAGCTGACCTCATGCGGACGATCAAGCAGTCCCTTTCGATTGATACAGCGAAAATGAATCCGTCCCTCGGTGAAATTATGGATGATGATCGAATCGACAAGAATAAGACGGTAATCATCAAAGACAAGGATGCCACGTTTTCCTTGGAGCTTCCGGAGTATTGGCAGGAAACACGGGAATTGGATGGAGGAAGGTCTTATCAATTTAATGGTGGAGATTTTAATTTCCAGGTTGGACAAGGCAATCTGAATGAAGTGAAGGATATCTTTATCAAGGCCATTGAGAATAACAAGACACTTAAATATACGTTCAAAGAAAACAAAGAGACGACGCTGGCAGGGAACCCCGCACATAAGTTGCTTATTCAGGGAACGGATGGGGCTACACGCTTTGAAAAGACTCTTTACTTCGTTCAAAAAGGTAATAAGACGTTTACTATGTATTGGTCGCTGTCGGAGTTCGCCAGAACCAAAACGATGGAAGAGCGTATTCAAAAAGTAGTGGATTCTTTGAAGTTCACGAAATGACGAATGGAACAAGTAGAAACGGCTGTCACGAAGGCAGCCGTTTTTTCGTGTCGACAGAAAACTACAGACCAACTATCATGAAAGTGCGGTAGCACATATCGTACAGGACGATTTGGGGAAGCGCCCCCGTCAGAATGTTTCGCAAAAAAGAGACTGTCTTTTATTTTCTTTCAAGAGGAGGCATGCGCATGTCAACTGCCATAATCAGTGTACGCACCCACTAGAGGGGGGCGTTGATCCAAACCACTTGTCATGATCGGAAGGTTTGGATGCAGATGAATCACAAATGGTATTTGTATGTCAATGCGTTGTCGTCCTTGGGATCACGGATGAATTTGATCGCGTGTAGCGCGTTGGTTTTTACATTTGAACATAATGCTTATTGGATGACTGCTTTTTTTGTGGCAAGACAACTAGGGGGGATGCTGTTTAGTCCCTTGGCAGGCATATTGGCCGATCGAATAGACAGAAGGCGTACCATGATCGCAAGCGACATGGGGGCAGGTCTTGCTATTGTGGCCATCGCTTTTTATCCGACGCCGTATGTATTAATCGCAGCGGCTTTTCTCAATGGCATGCTGTATACGCTGTTTCATATTAGCTTTCAGGCATCCATGCCGCAAATTTTTGGGAGTGAGCAACTGGTTCAGGTCAATGGTTTGAAGGTCAGGCTGGAATCATTGGTCGGCATCATAGGCTTCATGCTGGGAGGATGGCTGACAGATCGTTATGGCTATACGATTGTGATCGTTTTGGATGCCGCCAGCTTTCTTTTCTCTGCATGGATTTTGACGAAACTTCGTTGGGAGGAGAAGGGGGACAATGCGCGAGCTGCGTCAAAAGCATCGAGCGACTTTCGTGTCACCCTTCGCTACTTGCGGGAAACACCCGTGCTTCTGACAATTAGTCTGTTAGCTTTTCTCGTATCGTTCAGTACGTCTGCGTATAATTACGGGTTGCCTTTTTTGGCGGATCAATTGCGTGGTAGTGATGCTACTCTGCACGGATTAATGTGGACGGCGATGAGTGTCGGAGGCTTAATTGGCTCCTATGTGGCAGCTCGTTTGCGGGTAAAGCTGGTGAATGGGATGCTCGTCGCTTATGTTGTTAGTTCCGTGGGAATTGTAGGGGCATTCGCGGCAAACCATGCTGTGTTTGTGCTTCTGCTCTTGGTTTTCGCGGGTCTTTTTTCCGGGGCAGCACAGGTTTATGAGAGCACACTTTTGCAGCAAGCCCAAAATGAGCTACGCGGCAAGGTTATGGGGGTGCAGGGGCTCTTGAGTCGAAGCGGGTTCTTCGCTGGTTTTCTCATAGCTCCATTCTTGGCGGGTGCCTTCACTTTATTTGGGATGCTGGTCTTTGCCCAATTGATGTTTGTCGCAGGGATGATCGGATTTGGCTTGTATCTTAATTTTTCCAAAAAATAGAAATTTGGACTCTTTGTACACGTAGTCTTTTTTCGACCTTCTAACCATAGGATGTACCAGTTGGGAGGTGTCGGGATTGGCCGTATTTCGACCCCGTCGGCGTTGGAGAAACCCGCTTTCACGTACGAGAGCGTTTTTGATCGCGTTGGTTATCTTTTTTGTTTTGACGATACAGACCCTTGTGTTTTTGCAAAATCGATTGGAGCCCACTCTCATAATCCTGGCGACGAAAAAAGCCGAGCAATTGGCGAAAGAGGCGATAACAGATGCCGTAACCAAGCGGATTTCGCAGCAAGGGGTCGACTTCAATCAGATTGTCAAAATCGAGAAGAACAACAAGGGGCAGATTCAGGCGTATCAGTTCAACTTCAAGGAATATGCAAGAATCGTGGGCGAAACAACAGCGAGAGTCCAGAATAAGCTCCAAGAGTTCGAGCAAGAAAAAGTAGACCGCACGATCCCGCTTGGTTTGGCTACAGGAAACTCCTTTTTGGCATCGATGGGGCCGAATTTGCCAGTGACTTTCGTGCCCATTGGTTCGGTCAAGACCAAGCTGGAGACAGAGCTGAAGGAAGCAGGCATCAACATGGTGCTGGCGACGGTTTATATTTTCGTGGAGGTCGATTTGCGCATCGTCATCCCTTTTGCGACTGAGGAGCAGACGGTTACGACGAAAATCCCGATCACCCATTCCTTGATCATTGGCGATGTGCCGACGTATTTGTATAACAACTCGGAAGGCAAGCCGGATGTACCGCGGATCCCTGGTGATACACCGAACAGCACTCCGTAATCGCTGAATAGGAAAAAGCGGCAGCGCGTTGCTGTCGCTTTTTTGTGCACTCAGTATGGATTGTAAACACTAATCTAGGACAACACTTGAATTTGTTGAAATCAGAATATATAAACTTTTTTATCGCGCAGAAAATGACAAATTATAACAAATAAAATATGTTACCTTTATTTGGGAAATTATTAAATGTACCTGGCATATAGAATCGAACAAGTTAATGCATGTTACACCCTTTTGCCGGAGTACTAAAAGGAGAAATTTTATGCAAAAGAAAAAGCATATCTTAGTAGCATCCTCTTTAACCACTGCTTTACTATTCAATGTATTGACACCAACTATGGCGATGCATGATGCAAGTAACTCAGCAAAAAGAAATGATGTGATAGAATCTTTATATGAATTAGATAAAAGTATGGAAGCTGCAGAAGGACTATCTGAGGCAGAGCTTGCTAAAAAAGTGTTTAATAGTCTTACTCCTGAAGCTCAACAAAAATTTGTGGATTTTATGGTAAAACAAAGTGAGACTGGTGATTCCAGTTTATTAGATTATCATCAGGAAGTGATAGGAAAGGTTGAGAAAGTCAATAATAAAATGGAGAAGATGCCTAATAAAACAGCGCTAAAAGCCGATCCATTGGATATCCTATCTACTAAACTTGATAGATTAAAATTACCTAGACCAGTCTACTATTCGTTTATGGCAGTTGGTGGGGGTATAGCAGCAGCCGCAGCTGATGGGCCATTACCTATTGGAGATATTATTGGAGTACTAATTGCTGTTGGTGCTGGAGCAGTTGTCGGATACTATTGGGATGAAATAGAGCCAAAGTTTGACGAAATAATAGAAGCATTTCAAGATTCATTTACTGCGATGGCTGATGAAATTGTAGAAGCTTTTAACTATCTTTATGCAAAAGGAATAATATACTACTATGATATTCCTAAAAGGCTTTTAAATGATAAAGGTGATGGTGTTGATTTAGGTCAGTTTGATAAGAGAATAGATGGAAAAACCAGAGAAAATGAAAAAACCGGTTGGAGTATTCAAAAAGATCGGGGCAATAAGCCTCATGGTGGAAGTGCATGGAAACTTAGAGATAGTAAAGGTAATCGAAAGGCTACATTGGATGATACAGGTAAAATCCTTCGAGAATAAGCTTGAGGAGGAAAGTTGATGAATATCACTAAGATAGTTGAGGGCATATGGGGAAAGAAATGGTCTCCATCAGAGGATATGGAAAAAGATATAGAGTGTGATACGGCTCTCTTAGATCATAGCCATCTTGTGGCGGAACGGTTCCCACAAAAAAGTTTTACTCTGGATAGATTTCCCTTGCAAATAAAAAATCAAACTGTTTTTGAACAGGTAAATATCTTTTTTGATATGACGCATGATAAACCTACCTTAATTCATTCCTATCTAAGAGAAGAAGAGAAATTTAAACAGGTATTCCGTAAACTTTGGGCGTACAATTCGGTTTGGATTGAAACAACATTACCTAATGTAAACGTGGAAATAGCGGCAGTTGCTCTAGATAGTGAGAATAAAAAAATAAGGGTTAAAGAGATTCATTCGGAATTGAAAGCATCTGATAGTATGAGTATGAAAATAAATAATCTGCATGATTTTGAATTATTCCTTGAATTAGGGCTTCGTGAGAAAGTCCCTAGCGTTTTTATTTTTGAAGATATGAAGATTTGTGTATGGTCAAATTTTGATTTTTCGTTACCTTTATATTCGGGTGATGATAAATATACTGAGCTACTCCAAAGGATTTGTTCTACGGAGGGAATATATTTGCGCTCATTAACTGATTGATCATCGCTGGAAATGGCATCGAACGCTAAGTGCCGCCGACAAGCTCACCATAATGACTGAATAGAAAAAGCGACAGTGCACTGCTGTCGCTTTTTGTCGTGAAGGAACATGAAAAAGAGAGGGTTTGACACGAATACGATTAGCGAGTAAAAATGGTTGGATCTATGAATTGACGAGATCACTTATTAGAAAGGAAAATCGCGTCTATGGACTTGAAAAAACTACGCTACTTTATTGCAGTAGCAGAAGAACTGCATTTCAATCGCGCTGCGAGTAAATGGAATATGACGCAACCTCCTTTGACTCAACAAATTCAAAGTCTTGAGGAAGAACTTGGTGTGAAACTATTGGAGCGGAGTACAGCTACAAAAAAGAAACTTTCAAACTAAGAAAGTTTTCTTATCTACGTAGTGAAAGTTCAAGATTTGAATGGAGTGTTTAATAAAATATGAATGATTTATTGGTTGTATTACTAGGTGAAGCTACTTTGATCTTATTCGATATAATTGGAGCCTATATATTTATATTCTTATATTTCCGACTTTATCAAAAAATTAAGCTATCTTTGAAACAACAACTTTTAGTAGTTGCTATTTGGATTATCGGTCACGTAATTATAAGATTAATCTTTTAAGAAACAACTAAGAGATGAGCATTGCTCGTCTCTTAGTTGTTAGTTCTATATGTTATTGTTTTCCAAACAATACATTTCCAATAGAATTTTTGGCAACTGAGGTTACAGCTCCACCTGTATCTCTTAAGTTGCTTTTAACATGATCAACTACCTTATTTTTCGTACTTTTTCCTGGTGCATATCCTGCATGAATACTCGTCTTTTTCATAGAGCGTCCTTGACAGGGAAAAACAGAGATGGCATGGCATGGTCTGGTAAGGGGGAGGATACTCTTTCTGTTGCCCCAGAGACACGTCCTGAGACAGTCAGAAATGGGGTGATTTTGCATTTTCTCAGGTAGTCCCAATTGTTGACCATTCTAACAATGTGATAGTTACGATGTCGGCTTTCTCTTCGTTAACGAACTGTATATAGACGTTATATGGATGCTGTGCCACTTGACCTAGCATGACTTTTTTAACTTTCAAACTCATTTTCTTTCATTCCTCTCTTTCACTGGGATGTACCATTACCTATAAAAAATATATGATTCGGAGCACTCCGTATTCTAGACCAAGGTTTGTTAATTATTCACATTTTCTGCAATCATTTGCCGCTATGATGAGAGATGGATGTGATACCTATGAAGAAACAAAGGAAAATCCTCTTTCTCCTCATATTAGTGGCAGGAACTCTGCTCGATTGGTCCAGTAGTCAGCACAAACAGGACGTCGATCTGTACACGATAGGAATTGTGATTGCCAATGAGGATCGAAAAGATAAAGTAGCGGGATTAAAGGCGGGATTACAATCGTTAGGTCTCGGTGAAGGAGTACGTGTTCAGTATGCGCCTGTTTATTTGAATACGGCTCAAACTCTTGAAGAGGAGCGCTCCCTTGTCCAAGATTTGATATCTAAAAAGCCTGATGTCGTCGTCACGACAGGGGCGCACGAGACTTTTTTGATTCAACAGGAGACAACGACGGTTCCTATCGTTTTTATTGGTGTCGCCTCATTGGTCGAGCTACCACTTGTTGAGACAGCGGGGACGGTTACGTGTGGAATCAGCAATGGCCAAATGAATGTGATTGGGAAAAGGTTGGAGCTGACAACGCGTTTGTTGCCTGACGCCAAGCGCATCCTGATCATTGCCGATTCTCATGCTCCTACGACAGAGCAAGCCATCGTAGAAGCAAGGTCAGCTGCTTCCTTGCTCGGTGTTCACTTGCAGGTGGAGCAGGTTGCTTCCCCAAGAGATTTAGAGCTATTGCTCAGTAGGCTCTCTCCAGGAGAATACGACGCCATGCTTCCTTTACCTAGCTATGTTCTGGAAGACGCGATTACCGATTGCTTGCCTCTTTTGATCGAGAAGCAATTGTTTGTCATGGGCTCTTACCCCGAGCAGGTGAAGGCTGGTTTGTATGCCGCTTACGGCGTTTCTTTTCATGCACAAGGCATGCAGGCTGCTCATATGGTGGCGCGGGTGTTGGATGGAGTGCCGCCTACCGCTCTGTCTATCGAATGGCCGGATGACGTGCGATTCGTTGTCAATGCGACTTCCCTGTCCAAGCTTCCGATTACCGTAACCGATCAACAGTGGTCACTGGCACAGGAATGGTATGGAGTGAAGGACAAATGAGGAGGAGCAGACTACCGCGCATCAATCGACTGAAGACAAAGATGCTCCTGTTTGGACTATGCATGTCCATCATCCCTTTTCTGATTCTTGGTTCTATCAATCTGCATACCAGTAAAGAAAAGGTTCGAGAAGAGGTGGACAGAGCCAATCAGATCTACGTGGAAAATACGTTGGCGCAGTTGGATATGCTTTTTTTACATACTTCCCAATCCATGCAGGTGGTTCAGCAGCGTTTTCTCAATGAGCGCCCTAGCGATGAGGATGCTTATTTTTTGTTGAATACGTTATTGAAAACCTCCCCTTACATGGAGGAGGTCGCGCTTTTTCATCAGGATGGAGAGCCGCAGTTTTTGCTGAATCGCTGGAAGCACCAAAGACTGGACACAACCAGGGAGCAAGACAACCAACTTCTTCCCACCATCCAGGCGGGAAAGTCATACATCGGAAGCATCGTCCGATCAGCGGAAGGGAAGCTGCTGGTAACGGTCGCGATCCCTCATGTATCTGCCAACGGTGTAAAAGGCGGCATGTACGCCAAGCTCAATGTAAAGCAGTTGCTCGAACAAGTCACGCTGCGAGCCCGATATGAAAACGAGGCCTATTTGTTTGTCACAGATGGGAAAAGCGATCGGTTTGCAGATCCGTTTATGCTGGGCAAGCCTTCTGATGGCTCCTTGACCTATTATGAACAAGCGGTTCCTCCCTCCTGGACACTACCAGATCGAACAGACAAGCCTGTTATCCGTACGTATCAAGCCTCCAATGGAGATGTCATGGTCAACTATGCCATGCGCTCCGCTGTCACACATTGGGTCATTATGCTGGAGCAGTCGAGCCAAACGGCGTTTGCTGCCTTTTCAAAATTGGAACAGTCTCTGCTCTTTACGACCTTATTCATCGCACTTATCGTGTTGGGGATTAGCATTGTGTTTTCTGTCTCATTTAGCCGATTAATGGAAATGATCGAATCCGCTGTGCAAAAAATCGCAGGTGGCGACTTATCCGTGCGAATACCAGTGACGACCTCAGATGAAATTGGCAGACTAGCAGCGTCCTGCAATGAAATGGCACAGAGTCTGGAGACGAAGACCAATCAGCTTCTGGATGAAAAGAAACGGCTTGATCTCGTCGTCAGTGGCATGGGGATGGGGCTGATTCTCGTAGATGAATCTTTTCGCATTCGCTGGATTAACCAAACAGCGTCGGCGTGGTTCCAGGATGCGGCGAATCCCCTGGGGAAAGACTGCCACCTGACGATTGGTCAGCAATTCAGTTCATGCAATAGTTGCATGCTCCGAACGCGACAAATGGTAAACGAAAAGCAGACTGACCTTATTTCGTCTAGAGTCGATCAGGATGGACGTGTCCGCTCTTATCGCCATCAGGTTTTCCCTCTGCATCCGGAGAAAGAGTCGTCTGCTTTTCTAGAGGTTATCGAGGACATCACGGAGAAACGAGAGCTGGAAGCCGCAATCGCACAAGCAGACAAGCTCGCTGCTATTGGACTCTTGGCGTCGGGCATCGCTCATGAAATCAATAATCCATTAGGCATTCTGTCGTTGTATGGACAAGACTTGCGAGACCGTCTGGTGGAAGAGGATATTCGAGATTTACAGGACACAGGAGAGCTGACCCAATACTTGGACACGATGGACAAACAAATTAACCGCTGCAAGGAAATCACGACCCGATTGCTCCACTTTTCGGGGAAATCACCCGTTATCGTAGAAAAAGTAAATATTCATCAAGTCCTATCAGACATTCTCATTCTTCTGTCCCATGAAATACGTGTCAAACAGGTAACGGTGAACCAGTCTCTGTCGGCCTCTGCACCGTTTCTTCTTGCTACCCCTGGACAGCTTCAGCAGATTTTGCTCAATCTGCTAACCAACGCGCTGTACGCGACCGAGGAGCGAGGAACTATTGAGATAGCAACGGATTCTCCATCGGTTGATAGACTCCGTCTGTGGATCAGAGATGATGGATGCGGAATACCCGCAGCAGATTTGCCACACGTTTTGGAGCCCTTTTATACAACCAAGCCTCCTGGAAAAGGGACTGGTCTCGGGTTATCGGTCTGCTACGGGATTGTGATGAATTTAGGCGGAGAAATCGAGATCGAAAGTACGCCAAACATAGGCACGACTGTTACGGTCATCCTGCCGTCGGCAAAGGGGGAATGAACAAAAGATGCACACTGACACACGTATACTCATTGTTGATGACGAAGCAGATTTCCGCCATCTATTAACCAGTCGATTGAAGAGAAAGGGATATACCACGCTGGAAGCATCTGACGGAATCAGCGCACAGAAGCTAGTAACCAGCGAAACGATTCATGTCATTCTGCTTGATTTGAAAATGCCCGGGATGGACGGTCTCTCCTTTCTGCAATGGTGCAAGGAAACCTCTCCTGCGATTCAAATCATTGTTGTGACGGGACACGGAACCATCGAAACAGCGATCGAAGCAATGAAACGCGGCGCTTATGATTATTTGACAAAGCCTTACAACCTCAATGAATTGGAGGTTTTGATTTCCAAGGCCGTCGAAAAACAGCAGTTGACCGAGGAAAACCAACAGTTGAGAGAAGCTCTATCGACAAATGGAAAAACGACGTTTCAAATCGTTGCGGAAAGCCCGAAGCTAAAAGAGGTCCTAGCTACTGCCAAGCGAGTAGCCAGTACGGATTTTCTCGTTCTCTTGAAAGGGGAAAGCGGGACAGGGAAGGATGTCATCGCGAGACTCATATATGAGTATAGTGAGAGAGCATCAAAGGCATTCGTACCGATCAATTTGGGAGCAATACCAGAAACGATGCTGGAAAGTGAACTGTTCGGGCATGAAAAGGGAGCCTTTACAGGCGCAACTGCTCAGAAAAAGGGACTGGTAGAGATTGCCCATCAAGGAACGCTCTTTTTGGATGAAGTAGGGGATTTGCCTTTTCCTTTGCAGGTCAAGCTACTCCGTTTTCTGGAAACCGGTGAATTTCGCCGAATAGGGAGCCCGATTTTGCACAAGGTGGATGTTCGGATCATCGCTGCTACCAATGCCGATCTGGAAAAGAAAGTGGAAGAAGGAACGTTTCGATCCGATCTTTATTTCCGGCTGCATGTCATGGATATAACGATTCCACCTCTCACGCAGAGAAGCGAGGACATTTTGCCACTGTCTGCTTTCTTTTTGAATCGCCTCAAGCGTAAGTATCCAGTCAAACCGCTTTCTGTGAAAGCGCAGGCAGCTCTTTTGGCCTACTCATTCCCGGGGAATGTTCGGGAGTTGGCTCATATGATCGAACGCGCTGTCGTTTTGGCAAAAGGAGAGGAGATTGACGACAAGGATCTCTTTCCGCATGAACAGCCAGTACCGAGCAACCCGTCAGATCGAAAGCTCACTACATCAGCAGAAACGGGCGAGGAAGAGGCATTTTTACTGAAAAATGTAGAGCGAGAACATATCAAGCATGTGCTGGATGTTTCCCAATGGAACAAGACCAAGACAGCTGAGAAGCTAGGGATCAGCGTACGTAATCTGTATCGAAAAATCGAAGAGTACGAGCTGCGACCGTGACATTTTGTCGCGGACTGACCATGACATTTTGGCATGGTCTTTTCTTTTTCTTGCTCTTTGGAAGCCCCAAGTCGCTCGTTTTCCAGCTTTTATGGCTTGGCACGCCTCTTGCTACTCTTCCCCTAGTGAATACACGATCAACATGGAGGAGTGAGACCTATGATCAAGAAAGAGAAGACAGGCTGGAAGAAGCTGTCCATGGTTGTAGTGGCGATGCTGGTCTTTGCTGGCTGCGCTACACAGCAGACCGCCCAACCCACCTCAACAGCGAGTGAGGCCAAAGATAAAACAGCGAGTGGGGCATCGGGAGCAATCAATCTAGATTCCTACACCCCGCCTAGTATGGACAAGGTGCCAGAAGGGCCATTGGGAGAATCGATTAAGTATGGACATAAGTTAATGAATGAAACGAGCACAGTGATCCCTGAATACACAGGGAATAAGCTCTCCTGCTCTAGCTGTCACGGTAATGCCGGAATGGATGCGACCTCCCCTCTAACGGGTGTCACCGCAGTCTACCCCCAGTACATTCCAAGGTCTGGCAAAGTGGTTACCATTGAAGATCGCATCAATGGTTGTTTTCAACGAAGCATGAACGGAAAGCCATTGCCTTACAACAGCGATGAAATGAGAGCGATGGTAGCCTATCTGTCGTATATCTCAACAGACGTACCAGTAGGCATTAAAGAGCGCCCGTGGATAGAGAAAAATGATATGAAGAGCGTACCTCAACCGAATGTGGCAAATGGAGAAGCTCTCTTTCAAAAATCGTGTTTACAATGCCACGCAGCTGATGGTTCAGGTACAGGACCAAACTCTGGACCAGCCCTATGGGGGGATAACTCCTTCAATATTGGTGCAGGTATGGCCCGTATTTCCAAAGCTGCTGGCTACATTCAGCGCAATATGCCTCTAGGGGAAATGGGCGGTATTAAGCAAGGCTCGTTAACCGATCAAGAAGCAGCGGACCTAGCTGCCTATATTTTGTCCAAGCCGCGTCCGGACTTTGCCAAAAAGGCACAAGACTGGCCAGCTGGAGGCGTTCCAAAGGATGTGCCGTATGAAGTAGACAGCGCCAAGAAGAAGCAATAGGAACTCAATACCGAACCCCAGAAAGGGGACTGTCCCAAAAGTTATAAAATGACGGAGGGGTAGTCCTCTTTTTGATAAAATGGAAGGATCAGTAACCAAATTATTTGGTCATTCTTGATCAAGCATGGCGTATTTCAAAAAAGGAGGCGCAAAATGAGTAAAACCTTTCACAAAGGCATTATTTTCGATATGGACAATACCTTGCTGCAATCCAGGATCAATTTTGCCGAGATGAAGCGGGCCATTTTTCAGCTATGGGTGGACAATGGGATCGTTTCCCCAACACTTGAGTGGGAAAAGCATACCGCATCACAGCTCATTGAGACCGGGCGAAAAGCAGAGCAAATGACGAGAGAGCTGGAGCAAGCGATGTGGGATGCGGTAACCGCGATCGAGAAGGAAGGGATGCATGGCGCTGTGCTGGAGCAGCACGCGGTAGAAGTGTTAGAAGAATTGAAGAACCGCTATCAGCTGTATATTCTGACCAACAACGCTTATGCCGCTGCGGAGGAGGCTTTGAACGAGACGGGGATCGCCTCTTACTTTGACGAAATCGTCGCCCGCGAGCAGATGACGACCTTGAAGCCATCTCCATCGGGCATTCACTATATTCGCAGCCGCAAGCCAGATTGGCCTGTTTCGGCTTGGACGATGATCGGGGATTCGTGGATCGATGGTAAGGCGGCATGCGATGGACAAGTTGCTTTTATTGCCTATCAAGGGAACGAGCAGGACATGGAGCGAAATGGTGTTGTGCCAAGGGCATACATTAGGGATTTAAAAGAACTACTGACGGTCCTCGAAATGTGCGAGCAAGGGTAAAGTGCACTTCTCCCATAAATGATTACAGACTATCGCGAAAAATATGCTATACTTTGCCTAACTGAATACCAGCCTTCAGGGTAGGGTGCAATTCCCGACCGGCGGTAATGACGAACGCACGTCTGAGCCCGCGACTCGCTATCGTAAGCAGTTGATAGCGACTGACTTGGTGCAAATCCAAGGCCGACGGTACAGTCCGGATGGGAGAAGGTATTTGGAACGGCCTGTTTCGCTGTTTTTTTTTCAAAAAACGGTAGAAGCAAGGCTTCTTTCTGAACGCCCTGAGCATAATATTCATGGGCGTTTTTATTTTTCATAAAACTTCATAGCGACAATCTTCAGGGCAAGGTGAAATTCCTGACCGGCGGTAATGGCGTACGTACGTCTGAGCCCGCGACTCGCTGACCACACTTGCAGCGACTGATCTGGTGAAAGTCCAGAGCCGACGGTACAGTCCGGATGGAAGAAGATTTTGTGCTTTCTTCATTTGTTTTTTGGAAAAATGAATGAGGTAAGGCTTCTTTCCCTATGCCCTGAAACGCTTTGAGGTTTCAAGGGCTTTTTGTGTTGTTTGGCTGGAATGATGGAACAGAAAGGAGTGCGGTATGGAACAGGACAGCAAGTACATGGATCTGGCGCTGGAATTGGCACGATCGGCACGAGGTCAAACCAGTCCGAATCCCATGGTCGGAGCTGTGATTGTGAAAGATGGAACCATCGTCGGAATGGGAGCGCATCTGCGAGCAGGAGAGCCCCATGCTGAGGTGCACGCACTGCGGATGGCTGGGGAAAAAGCGCAAGGTGCGACCGTGTACGTGACCTTGGAGCCTTGCAGTCACTATGGGAAGACACCGCCGTGTGCAGAGGCATTGATCGCAGCTGCTGTACGTCGTGTCGTTGTAGCGACGCTCGATCCGAATCCATTGGTGGCGGGAAGAGGAATGGAGATGCTGCGGGCAGCAGGAGTGGAAGTAGCGGTGGGCGTGAGAGAAGAGGAAGCGAAGGCGCTCAATGAAGTCTTTTTCCATTACATCCAAACAAGACGTCCATTTGTGACGGTAAAGACGGCCAGTACATTGGATGGAAAAATCGCTTCGTTCACTGGACACAGTCGATGGATTACTGGTGCAGAGGCTCGGGCAGAGGTGCATGAATTGCGCAGGCAGCACGATGCGATCCTCGTTGGAGTAGGGACGATTCTCGCGGATGACCCACTGTTAACGGCGCGCCAGGAAGAGCAGCGTTTTGGAAGCCAGCCAGTTCGCGTGATTTTGGACAGTCAATTACGGACGCCGCTGGATGCCCATGTCGTCCAGAATGCAGATGCGAAGACATGGATCTTTGCGACAGATACAGCTCCAAAGGAGAAGCAGGAGCTACTTGCGGCAAGAGGAGTAAAGGTCATCACAACGGCAGGGCCAATTCGCGTGGAAAAGGTGCTGGATACGTTGGGAGAGCTGGGAATTACCTCGCTGCTTGTGGAAGGTGGGCAGGAGGTCAATGGCTCCTTTTTGCAGGCGAGAGCGATTCAAAAGGTCGTGAGCCATATCGCGCTAAAGCTGATCGGGGGAAGCAGTGCACCTTCGCCATTCGGAGGTCAAGGCTTTTCGACGATGGGAGAAGCGGTACAGCTGGCAAATGTCACGATCACGCCGATCGGGAAAAGCGATGTACAGATCAGCGGGTACCCACAATGGGAGGATCAGATGTAGCGAGTGAGGAGGAGAGAGCATGTTCACAGGACTGGTCGAAGAAGTGGGCGTGTTGGAAGCGATTCAAGGGAACGAGCAGGCGAGACGACTGGTCATCCGCGCACAGCAGGTACTCGAAGGGGTGAAGCTCGGTGACAGCATCTCGGTCAATGGTATTTGCCTGACCGTTACTTCTTATACCAATCGCCAGTTTAGCGTCGATGTGATGCCAGAGACGATGAATAAGACGAGCTTGCGCCAATTACGCAGTGGGCAGCGAGTGAATTTGGAGAGAGCGATGCGGCTGGGGGACCGATTCGGCGGGCATATCGTCTCCGGACATGTAGACGGGACCGGAATGGTTGCTTCACGAGAGGTGAATGCGAATGCTGTCGTATTTCGGATCGAGGCCAAACCGCAGCTGTTGAAGTACGTTATTGCCCGTGGATCGATTTGCATAGATGGCATCAGTCTCACTGTGGTGGAGGTAAACGATAGCGGTTTTACCGTTTCGATCATTCCGCATACGCTGGCGAATACGAGTCTTGCAGACAGACGCCCTGGGGACTTGGTAAATCTCGAAACGGATGTCATCGGCAAATATGTGGAGCGTTTGTTAGGTTATCAAAACCATGGCAGTACAGAAAAATCTGGCGGGCTCAGTCTAGCCTTTTTACAGGAAAACGGCTTCGCGTGAATAGGAGGGAGAAAGCATGTTTCACAGCATAGAAGAAGCATTGGAAGATTTGCGTCAGGGCAAGGCGGTCATCGTGGTAGACGATGAGGATCGGGAAAATGAAGGAGATTTTGTCTGCATGGCCGAAGCGGCTACGCCTGAAATGATCAACTTCATGGTCACACATGGCAGGGGACTCGTTTGCGTACCGGTGACAGAAGAGCACGCGACTCGCTTGCAGCTGGCTCCGATGGTGAATGCCAATACAGACAAGCAAGGAACGGCTTTTACCGTGTCTATCGATGAAGGGAGTACAAATACAGGGATATCTGCTCATGAGCGCTCTCAGACGGTCCTGGCGATGCTTGACGAGCAGAAGGACGCAGACGATTTCCGCAGACCGGGACATATTTTTCCGTTAATCGCGAAGGCTGGCGGTGTATTGCGCAGAGCGGGACATACGGAGGCGGCAGTTGATTTGGCTCGCTTGGCGGGGGGCATTCCAGCGGGAGTGATCTGCGAAATTATGAATGAAGATGGCTCTATGGCACGTCTGCCGCAATTGGTAGAGATCGCACGCCGCTTTGATCTCAAGCTGATTACCATTGCAGACTTGATCGCGTATCGGATGCGGACGGAATCCATGGTGAAAAAGGAAATTGAAGTGCAGCTTCCGACCGCCTACGGTGATTTTCGGATTGCCGCTTACACGAATGAGCTGGATGGCAAAGAGCATGTAGCTCTCATCAAGGGAGAGATCGGACCGGATGAGCCCATTCTCGTCCGCGTGCATTCGGAGTGCTTGACAGGCGATATTTTCGGCTCTTATCGCTGCGATTGCGGCCCACAGCTGCACGCAGCATTGGAACAGATCGAAGCGAATGGACGCGGCATTTTATTGTACATGCGCCAGGAGGGCAGAGGCATTGGCTTGATTAATAAGCTGCGTGCCTACAAGCTGCAGGAGGAAGGCTTGGATACGGTTGAGGCCAATGAAAAGCTAGGATTCGCCGCTGATCTGCGGGATTACGGTATCGGTGCGCAAATTTTGCGGGATTTAGGCGTGCAACGCATGCGGCTTTTGACCAACAACCCACGAAAAATCCGCGGGCTTACCGGTTACGGATTAGCAGTGGAAGAACGGGTGCCGCTTCAAACGCCGGAGCATCTGCACAACAAACAGTACCTATCAACAAAACAAGAGAAGCTGGGTCACCTGCTTCATCTGAACGGATAAGGAGAGGGAATAAACAATGAGAACATTCGAAGGACATTTGGTTGGAACAGGCTTGCGTGTAGGGATTGTGGCAGGACGCTTTAACGAATTAATCGTAAGCAAGCTGGTCGGAGGGGCTCTCGATGCCCTGAAGCGTCACGGCGTAGAGGATGAGCAGGTAGACGTGGCATGGGTACCGGGAGCGTTTGAAATTCCGTTGATCGCCAAAAAAATGGCGGAATCCGGTCGCTATGATGCGGTTGTTACATTGGGAGCTGTCATTCGTGGCTCCACTCCACACTTCGATTATGTCTGCAATGAGACCGCAAAAGGAGTTGCGTCTCTATCACTATCGACTGGGATACCCGTTATTTTTGGTGTTTTGACGACAGACAATATCGAGCAAGCCATCGAGCGAGCAGGAACCAAAGCAGGCAATAAAGGCTGGGAAGCAGCAACGGCAGCGATCGAAATGGCTAACTTATCTAAGCAGTTCGCCTAATCATTTCATATGAGTAGCGAGATAGTTCAACGGGGGCTTCGGCTCCCGTTTTCTATTTTTTTTGGATAAAGTAACCACAGATAGGTCAAAGTAAGAAAGATTTTCCTGAAAAAAAGGGGGATCTAGCATGAAGCCGACTGATTGGTGGAGAGCGCAAGTAGAGGCCATACAAGCAAAGCAGCGCAGCAGTTCGGTTCATGCGCGGCGAAGCGAACAAATTACACCGGATATGGTAAAACAACGTATGCAAAACGTGGATGACCTCAGCAGCTTGTCATTGAAGATGAATGACGAGGAGGTACACGTTTTTTTTCTCGATACGCTGGTGGATGTGTCCCAGATTTATGAGAATGTCTTTCTTCCGTTGCAGCGTTCCGATGGTAGAGATCCGATGGAGGCGCTCCCTTTCTCACAGGAATGTCTTCTTAACGATATGGAGACGTTGATGAGTAACTTGCTACGCGGTCATACCATCTTGTTTTTTCTGGAAAGGGATCTCATTCTTCATGTGAATACATTTCAGGTCGCGCATCGTTCCATTACGAAATCCGAGACGGAGGCGACCGTCCTTGGACCGCAAGACTCCTTTGTTGAAATGCTGGAGATCAATTTGTCCTTGCTTCGGAGAAGACTCGCTACACCTCATCTGAAAGTATCGAGCTACACGATCGGCACCGAGGCGCACAACAAGGTAGCCGTGATTTATTTGGAGAACATCGCGAACGCGGAAAATGTGGAGCGCGTGAAAAAAAGGATCGACAATGTCATTTACCATAGATTTGTCGGGATGCCTGTCCTAAAGCAAATGCTGGAGGACAAGCCGTACTCTCCGTTCCCGCAGTTTGGCTTGACGGGTCGGCCTGACAATGCAACAGCAGCTTTGCTGGACGGCAGGATCGTAATCATGCTGAATGGCAGCCCGGATGCCGCGATCTGTCCGACGTCCTTTCTGGAGATGTTTAGCAGCCCCGAAGACTTTTACAATCGATGGTCTACGGCGAGCTTGCTACGGATGATTCGTTTTTTCGGATTGTTTATCACCATTATGCTCACCTCCAGCTACGTCTCTGTCTTGACGTACCATCCGGAAATGCTTCCTCCCGCTTTGCTGACGATTTTGTCTGAATCGCGCAGTCGGGTGCCTTTTCCACCCGTGATCGAGGTGCTCATTATTGAGCTCGTCATCGAGATCTTGCGGGAAGCGGGGATACGCATGCCGACTAAAATCGGTCAGACAATCGGTATCGTTGGCGGTATCGTGATCGGGACAGCCTCTGTACAAGCAGGGTTAGCCAGTAATATCCTGATCGTCCTTGTTTCTGTATCGGCATTGCTTTCTTTTGTGCCACCCAATTTTTTGATGAGTAATGCGATTCGGCTCGTTCGCTATGGTTTCATCCTGATGGCAGGTGTATTGGGCATGTACGGCCAGATGCTGACACTGGCGTTTTTATTCGCGCATTTACTCAATTTGACTTCACTCGGTACGCCGTACATGGCCCCGGGAGTTCCGCGTCAATGGACGGATTTGATGAATGGTCTCGTACGTGCACCATTGAGGTTTATCGTCAATCGCAACCGCATGTCCCGGGCAAAGCAAAAGCATGTCCGGCCAGTTGGGGAGGACTAGGGGGGATGGATAGAGGGAGAATTGCCAGCCTGAATCCGATCCTGGTAATCGGATTGATTATGAATACGATGGTGGGTGTTAATTTACTTGGATTGGCTCATTCTGCTAGCAAACTAGGCTACAATCTGTGGTGGTCTCCGATTTTGTTGGGAAGCATTGTCAGCTTAACGTTAATTCCAATGATGGCCTTGTGTCGTCGCTATCCAGAGGATAATCTTTTTCGGATTCACGAAAAGCTGTTGGGAAAATGGCTGGGACGCTGTTTCAATGTGCTGATTATCCTCTACGCCATTCTGAGTGTATCTACCGCCAATGAAGGATATGTTAGGCTGGTGCAAACCTCCATGCTGAACAATCAGACAGTCACATTACCTTTGATCGGATTGACTTTGGTCATGGTCTACATTACAAATGGCGGCATCAAATTGATCGCGCGTTTTTGTCTGCTAACCTTCTTTTTTACGGGCTGGATGGTTTTTCTTTTGCAGTACGGATTTCAAAAGGGAGGAATCACACATATTTTTCCTCTTATTAATACCGATTGGCGCAGTATAGCCGAAACCATACACAATTCTTCCGCGAGCATGCTGGGGTATGAATTGGTCCTGTTTTTCTATCCATATATCCAAGAGAAGAACAAGGCACACAAGCATGTGCTGATTGGGGTATGGAGCGTGGTTTTGTTATACGTCCTGATTCTGATCACAAGCGTATCTTATTTTTCCGAATGGCAAATGGACAATCTCATTTATCCCGTATTGAATTTGTTTAAGGCTGTAGAGCTGTCTTTTTTGGAGCGGATCGAAAATCTCGGGATTGGTCTCTGGGTCTTCCTCATTCTCAGCACGAGTACGGGATACTTGTGGGTTGCCCGTACCGGTCTGGAAGAAATGGCAGGCAAGATGAAGCTGTGGCATCTGCTTTTACCGACAATCATTTCGTTTCTATTCATTGTGGGGCCATTATCTGTAGAAAAACAACGCTACATTTATGACAAGGTTTCTGTTTATATGGCCTATGGACTGATCTTATGGCCGATTTTTTTGTTATTGATTCATTCCTTGAGGTTCGGTAGAGGAGAGCGGGTATCATGAAGAGGGCGAGCAGGTTCATTGCGACGGTTATCCTCTTGCTCAGCCTTTGCGGTTGTGGGGGCGAACTTGAACGGCCGACACTGGAAGACATGGCCATGATTGGGGTTATGGGCTTCGATTATGTGGATCGTAAAAAGATAGATATCACCGTATCCGTACCGGTTCCCTCCAAAAATAAAGAATCCACGCAGGTATACGCTACATATGCCTCGATGACGAGTGAAGCGATGCTTAATCTCGCGACAAAAGCGGAGAGGACTATGTCCCTCTCACAGTTGCGCGTGATTTTGTTCGGGGAAGAATACGCACGCAAAGTAGGGATCGGAAAAGTCATCCTTGATCTCTATCGCAATCCGATTGTCGGAGAAAATGTACACATTGCCATCGTAAAAGGAAAAGCGAAAGATGTCATCAAAGGAACCTATAACCACAGTCCGGAAATCAACACGTATATGAACAACTTGCTCCATCCGCGAATGGAAACGGCCTTTTCGTCTTTTGCGACCATTCACGATTTTGTTTTTATGATGACCAGCAACACGATGGACCCCAATCTTCCTTATCTTATCCGCAGTGACGGAGAGATTCAGATCACCAAGGTGGCCCTTTTTCGAGTGGACAAGATGATTGGAATATACTCACAGCGAGAGGGAAAGCTGGTTCAGGGGTTTCTGGGTAGAAAGCGCTTGCCCCGTATGAGCTTCGAGTTCAAGCACGAAGCGAAGACAGGTAAAAAACAAACGGAAAAGGTCGTCTTCGATTTTGTACGGGCAAAAACGAAAGTAAGAAGCAATGGCAACATGAAAAAGCCTGTCATCCACATCGATCTTCGGGTGAGAGGGATGCTGGTGGGCTATTCAGGCAGCAAGGATTTGGAGAAGCGGGGGCAATTTCGGACCATGGTTCAAGAGCTTGAGAAACGGATCAGTAAGGAAAGCATGGAGATGCTGGTACGTTTTCAAAAGCAAGGGGTTGACCCGGCGCAGATCCAGGAGAGCATTCGCCAAAAATATGTTGGCAAATGGACACGCGAAACGGGTCTCGCCCTTTATAAAAAAGCGAAATTCAGTATCAAAGTTCATGTGGACATTGTCGGTTTTGGCACACTGAAATAAGGAGCAGCAGCATTTTCGCTGTGGTTAGAACAGACGCTTGAATTCACGCCAGATCGCACCCAAAGTCCGGCGATTTACATTTTGGAGCTTGCCGTACAACAGGTTCGTCAAACCAATAAAGGTGAGCTCCTGATCTTTCGTATACGGATACCAATTGAACTCACGCTTGCGTTTGCCCGGATCATGGATGACAGAAATGCTATGCGTAAAGGCTTGCAATCCTGAAGGCCCGCGATAACGGCCGATGCCACTCTGTTTGACCCCGCCAAAAGGAAGATGGGGATTGGCGTAGCTGATAATGACGTCGTTGATGCACACATTGCCGCTATCGAGCTGACGAGCTACGCGATCCGCTTTTGTTTTATCGCCAGACCATACGGAAGCATTCAGCCCGTACGGCGAGCTGTTAGCCAGGCGAACAGCCTCCTCTTCGGTGGCAAAAGTCATGATGGGCAACACTGGACCAAAGGTCTCTTCCCGCATGATTTTCATGTCAGATGTCACGCTTGTGAGAATGGTCGGCGCGATATACATGCTGTCAGAGGAAGGAAGCCCTCCGGTGACCGCAGTCGCGCCAGCGGCCAGTGCTTCGTTCACATGCTCACGGACAATGCCGATTTGTTGGGAAGACGTCATCGAACCGACCTCGGCCTGATCTGGATAGCTTTGGCGCAATGCTTTTGTCTTTTCGGTGACCAGCTTGAGAAAATCAGGATATACCTTTTCATGGACAAAAAGCCGTTCGACAGACATACACACCTGTCCCGAGTTCGTAAAAGCCCCCCACACCGCACCATTTGCTGCCCGCTCCAGATGAGCGTCTTCGAACACGATCATCGGGTCTTTGCCACCCAGCTCCAATTCAACAGGGATCAAATGTTCCGCCGCCGCCGCCATAATTTTTTTACCTGTCGCAACAGAGCCTGTAAAAAATATTTTATCTGGGCGAGCAGCCACTAGCGCCTGTCCAGCTTCGCGTCCCCCATGAAGGACGGTCACGACTCCATCTGGCATTGAAACAGCGGAAAACACTTCTTCAATGAGCAGTCCGGTAGAAGCAGTCACCTCGGAAGGTTTTAAAATAACGGTATTGCCTGCTACGAGGGCTGATAATACAGGAATGATGGCAAGCTGAAACGGATAATTCCACGGAGAGATGACAGCGACGACACCCATTGGCTTGTAGTGGATATACGATTTCTTCGGCCACAGCACGATAGAGGTTGGTACCGGCTGATCGGCCAGCATCTGATAAGCATGTTTTTCATAAAAACGGATCGTGTCGACGGTGACGAAAATTTCGGTCATGTACGCTTCCAGCGTAACCTTTCCGGTAGCCTCACTAATTTTTCGGGCGATTTCTTCGCCATGATCGACTAAATAGTGCCGCAACCGAGTCAAATAGTCCAGACGCTCGGCCAACGATGTAGTAGACCAAGCTGGAAAGGCAAGGCGCGCACGTGCCACCGCGTCTTCTACTTGTGCTGGAGTCGCTTCCTGTAAAGAGCCAAGCTGCTCACCAGTGGCGGGATTTAGCATAGACATGACTGCCATCATGAATCACCTCGATTCAGGAGATTAGAATTCAGTTGAGAAGAGTGTATGCATCAAATGGGCAAAGGTCTGTTCAAAGCAGGCAATCGCTTCTTCCGGACTCTGTAACTCATCGAGTAAAAATTGAAAAAGGAATCCGTCGATTGCAGAGTAAATGAGTGAGATTGCGGAGTCTTCGTCGATGGTCAATGAGGTTTGTTCTTCGAGCTGCAATCGTACGAGCATACGAGAGATGAGCTGATGCAGACGGGATCGAATGACTTTTACCTGTTCACCAAACACTGGAACGTACATGGCCTGTACCTGCAAGTCATACCAGAGCCGATGCAGCTTTCGATCTTCTTGTAGACTACGGCACAAAACACGGCCTAAAGCTGCTGACCATTTTCCAGATGGAGCTGCGAGTACTTCGCGTTCCAGCTCCTCCATAAAACGTCCTTTGTAGCTAGAGATTACAGCGAGCAAAAGCTCTTCTTTGCTTGAAAAGTAATAATGCAGAATGCCAAGTGAGACACCAGATTCCTTGGCAATGTCGCGCAGGGAAACAGCAGCATACCCTTTTTCAGCCAAACAAGCAGTCGCTTGCTCAATCAAAAATGCCCGTTTTACTTCGGCTTTTTTCTGGGTAGTCACTTTCTCACCTCGTTTTTTGGACAACTGTCCAGTTTTTCTGTTTTTATTGTATTTTTACGGATGATGTCTGTCAATGAAAATAGCTGCCCATAAAAAAGAAGCGGCTTCATTGCCGCTTCTTTTGCCGTTCCCATCGTCGTAAATACGGATAAGGATCAAATGACCAATCTGCGCCACCTGTCTCCCGGTACATACCGTAATGCAGATGGGGAGGGAATTTGCCAGAAGTGCCGGGCTTCCCATAACCAGAGCTGCCGATATATCCGAGGACTTCTCCTGGCTCCACGATGTCACCTGGCTTCAACCCCTTTTTAAACGAGGACAGATGTGCAAAGTAATGGTACACATTGCCCATGTCACGCATGCCGATTCGCCATCCGCCAAATCTGTTCCAGCCGATTACTTCGATGACTCCGTACGCTGTGCTGAGGACAGGGGTACCGTGACTCGCAAAAATATCTGTCCCCTCGTGGATGCGACGACCACCCCAGCCGCGTGGCGCCCCCCATGTACTGCGGTAGCTGTAATCGTACCTCGCGGGGATAGGAAAATGCCGCTCATCTAGGTCCAGGTGTTGATACTTTGCATACACCTGCGCGAACTGCCTGATCGTCTTCACGGAACGATCCCGCTGATAGTACGACCAGAGACCGATTTGCCAATCTTCGTGGGAGAAGCCGTACTGGGATAGGTAATGTATGAAAGTAGTGAGTGCATCGAGATCGTTGTGACGATCTGCGACACCATCGCCATCTCCATCCATCCCAATCCCTTGAAAAAATTGGATAGATACCGGATTCGTATCCTCCGCGTCAGGATTGAACGCTCCTGCCCAACGATCACTTGGGATGTCCACAGCTGTTAGCCGCGAAACGTTTTCCTGCTCCTGCTTCTTTCGGCGTATTTTCATGGTACGCTCGTATTGATCAATTGCTGCTAAATAATTCCACGGAATGCCGTACATCGATTCCAAGCGCAAAAAAACTTGCAGGCGCTCTTGAAGAACCGGGTCTTGCTCTTTGGCGGACGGAGCGATTCCGGCGGCGGATTCTAGTGGAGAAATAGCTGCAACCACGCACAAGCTGATCTGAATGATTAGGCGGAAAACTCGCATGCCGTCTCCCTCCTGCCTCGTAGTCTTTTGTTGTAGTTTCTGCCAGTTGGAGTGAATTATCCAAGATACTTTTGGAAGGGCTTTTGGTTGTTATTGAGGAAAGTTTTGTAAATTTGCGGTAAAAGAGGCAGGAGCACACCCTATCGTCAAAGAATTGAAATCTGGAGGAGTGTATTCCTTAAAAATCGTCATGAGGAGGCTGTGTGATGAGCAAAAAAGTGTTGATTGTAACAGGCGACGCTGTAGAGGCACTGGAGGTTTTCTATCCGTATTACCGCTGCTTGGAAGAAGGGTATGAAACGGTCATTGCAGCGCCCAGCGTGAAAACCCTGCACACCGTTTGCCATGATTTCGAAGCACACAGTGAGACATACACAGAAAAGCCAGCTTATCAGCTTCCCGCCCATGTTGCCTTTTCGGACATTAATCCTGAGGCGTTTGACGCTTTGATTATTCCGGGAGGACGAGCACCAGAGCATATCAGGCTCAATGAACACTTGAAGCCGATTGTCGCGCACTTCTTCGAGACGAACAAGCCAGTCGCAGCTATCTGCCATGGCTCTCAAGTATTGACGATTGTTCGTGAGCACTTAGCCGGTCGTGAAATCACAGCGTACCAGGCTTGCAGACCCGATGTAGAAGCGTGTGGAGCGATCTACCAAACGGAAACGCTCCATGTCGATGGTAATCTTGTTTCCGGACATGCTTGGCCAGACTTGCCAGGCTTCATGCGTGAATTCCTCCATTTGCTCAAGTAAACAACCAGTTCCCCAAACTTCCGTCATTGCTGGCGGAAGTTTTTTTCGTTCTGACAATGCTTTTCATCCAGCCTTTTCCTCTGTATCATAAAGGGAAAATATGTTCGTCTGTTTCATGTGAGGAGTGGAAATAATCGTGCTGTCATTTATTCATACAGCGGATGTCCATCTGGATGCGCCGCTTCAAATGTTGGGGGAGCGCTACGAGCTGCGTCAGGATGATTTTCGTCAAACGATGAAAAGAATCCGTGACCTCGTTCCGGAAAAGGAAGCAGACTTCTGGCTCATTGCTGGAGATTTGCTGGAATACCACGGGGGAAGACGATCCACTGCCTTGTTTTTACGTGATCTTTTTGCCAGCATCGCACCAATCCCTGTCGTGATCGCACCTGGCAATCACGATCCGTGGCGAGCGGATTCGTTTTATCAAACATTAGAATGGTCGGGGAACGTCTACTGGTTTACACCCGAGTGGGGGGTGTATGAATTTCCCGAAAAGTCGTGCGTGATTTACGGCTGGGGCTTCGGGCAGCCACATGTGTACGAGTCGCCACTCGATACATTTCCAGGAAAATTGGAAGGGTATACCCATCATCTGATGGTTCTGCATGCCAGTGTGCTTTCCAATTCAGGAGAAGGAGAGCATCATCCGTATGCGCCTGTCACCTTGCAGCAGCTTGTACAGACGGGAATGGATTATGTTGCGATGGGACACATTCACAAGCCGGAATCATTCATGCATCCTGTCAAAAAACAACCGTTCGCAGCTTACCCAGGCTCTCCAGAAGGATTGACGAGCAAAGAAGCGGGAGAACGACATGTTTTGTATGGAGAGCTGGATCATGATGGTAGGTTGCAGCTGACGGCGATTCCTGTCCAGTCACGCAAAATTCAAAAGCTGGAAATCAAAGCGAATGGAGTCGAAACAACTGAGCAGCTCATTGATCGAATGGAGCAGCAACTCATGGAGGAAAACGACTCCGATATGATGTACATCACGCTGATAGGGGAGCGAGCAGCCCATTTTCAACCTCCCTTGTCCGTCCTTCAACAGCGATTTTCCCGATTTTTTTTGTTGCAGCTGACAGACCAGACTTGGCCTGATGTGGATGAGGACAAGCTGATCGCAGATGGTGGCGTTTGGGGGAGATGGCTTTCCAAACTGGCAGAGGCAGAGTCCCGTGCGCAAAATGAGGACGAGCGAGAAATCGTCAGGCTAGCCAAACAAGAGGCTCTGGCGCGGATCGGAGGGACCATTCGATGAAAATAGAGGAGTTAGTGCTGGGGAGCTTCGGAAAATGGCAGGATGCTTCCTTTCGTTTTGCTCCGGGCATCAATCTGTTTTATGCTCCCAATGAGTCAGGAAAATCAACCATCTTACAAGGCATTTTCGCTGCCTTGTATGGAATGAAACGCGATTACGTCAAAACGGCGCGATACTTGCCTGAATATGAAAAGTACCGTCCGTGGCAGAGTGGCTCATATGAAACGATTATTACGTACAAATTAGCGGGCAAAACCTATCGTCTGCACCGTCAATTGACGAAGGAACGGGAGGAGGCACGCCTCTTTTTGGACCCCGAATGGACGGAGCTGACTGAGCTTTATTTGGAAGACAGGCGCAAGGAACGGAATTTTATCGAAAAGCATACGGGCCTTACACGCAGTCTATTTACGGATTTGACGTGGATCAGAAGGGAACCGCTTCAAGCGGCTGAGCATTTGATTCCGACTTTTACGACTGCGGAAGAAGCCAATCCGGCTGTCCAACAAATTTTGGCGGAGCTGGATCGAGAGGTTGCCCTCATCGGTAAAAAAGAACGGGCCGAAAATACACTTTTGGGAAAAGCCGCTACGAAGGTGGCGCAAAAAGAGCAGGAGAAAGAAAACGCAAAGGTAGCTTGGCGAACAATCAGCCAACTGACACTGCAAATAGCGGAAGCGAAAGAAGAATGTCAGCAATTAGAACTGCGGCGAAGCCGATTGCAGCAGCATCTGGAGCGTTCGATTGGACAAGCAAAAGTGTTGCAGGAACGCTGGCAACGAAGCCATGCTCCTGTCAGTCAACAAGACTGGGAGTGGTGGGAGCAAACAGCTCATTCAGAGGGTGAATTGGCCATTCATCAAGAGGCAAGACGAGGTCTCACTCAGGTAAACATGCCGACGGTAGCCGTACAACAGATGGATGACCAGCTTATCCCCTTGCAGCACGATTATGAAAAAGGCGCACAATTGCTCAAACAACGAGAAGCACTACATATTCGTTTGGCGACATTGGCTGTATCCGCCCTTTCTTCAAGTCCGCGAAGATCAGCATCACGCAGCACCCGACAAGACAATCAGGCAAAAAGGAGACGGGGAGCTGCCCTAATGTGGGGCGGCGCAGGGATATTGTCTGTTCTCGGGTTAATCGGCTTTGTAAGTGGACATCCCATTCTGGGTGGGATTTCTGCGACCGTCGCTTTGTTGCTGTTTGGCTTTGGGGTTTTCTTGCTGCGAGTAGGCGGGAGTACGGGCGGAGTCAAACAGACAGCAGATCAAGATGCGGTACAGGATAGTCAAAAGGTACAAGAAGAGATCGCTTCCATCGATGCTGAGGTCACCACACTCGTTCAGAGATGGGGGGCGAGTAATTGGGATACATTTTTGGAAAGACGGGAAGGGCTACTGAAAAGCACAAACAAGCAACAATCTGAGCAGCTTCTATCGGAAATGGCGAAAACGAAGCAGGAAGCTGATTTGTCTGCTAGCTGGGGTGAGGCACTTCGCAACTTGCTGGATCAGGAAAAAAACGCGCTTGAAACCGAGCAAGGCAAATTACGCATCGAGATGGCAGGGATTGAGGAGAGACTGCAGGAGCTGCGGGAACAAATGGCAAGAGGAAGTGGGGAGATGGTGGTTCACGAGAGCCTGTCATTATCTCGCGCAACGGATGAGCTTGAGGAAGCCCAGGTAGCACTTCGTCAGCTGCAAAATAAGCGAGATGCCCTTCAGCTGGCTCGGGAAATGCTGCAGGAGGCAGTAGGGGAATGGCGACGAGATAGCACACCCGCTGTCAATCAGCAGGCTTCGGAGATCATCGAGCATATTACAGGGGGAGCGTATCGAGATGTTAGACTCGATCCCCGTGACGGATTTGCCGTTCGTTTGCTTGCGCCGACTAAACAAATGGTACTCGAGCAGGACCAATGCTCCACTGGGACTATCGATCAGCTTTACCTTGCCCAGCGTTTAGCCTTGATGCATCATGCCAAGCAGGCGGAGCCATTGCCTCTCTTTTTCGATGATCATTTTGTCCATTATGATGAAGAACGCCTTCGTCGAACGCTTGACTATGTCACCATGCTGGCACAAGAACATCAAGTGTTTCTCTTCACCTGTCATGAGCGAGAGCTGCGCATGCTTGCGCCATTGCTTCGCCAAGAGGAGCGCCATGCCGTTCACCGAATCGGGTAATTGTTTCCGGGGCAGGAAAGAGGTTGCCCCTCCGAAATCCAACCTCTATAATGGAAATTGTTATTGTCTTGTACCATGATGTCACATGAGGAGTGAGCCCTATGACGCAACGCAAGCCGGAGTGGCTCAAGATCAACCTTGTTTCAGGATCAGAACTAGCCAGCTTTAAAGAGCTTAAGCAAACCATGCGCACGAAGACGTTACATACCGTTTGTGAAGAAGCAAAATGCCCCAACATTCATGAATGCTGGGCAAGCGGTACAGCAACTTTCATGATTTTGGGTGATATATGTACCCGTGCCTGTCGGTTTTGTGCAGTAAAAACGGGATTACCGACGGAGCTGGATACAGCTGAACCGGAACGTGTAGCAGAAGCAGCTGAACAAATGCGTTTGAAGCATGTCGTTGTTACTTCCGTTGCTCGTGATGATTTGGCAGATGGAGGCGCACAGATTTTTGCCGATACGATTCGTGCGATTCGTCGTCGACTGCCGTTTGCTTCCGTAGAAGTATTGATTCCCGATTTTATGGGGAACTGGGATGCGTTAAAAGTGGTCATGGACGCAAAGCCTGACGTCCTCAACCACAACATTGAGGCGGTTCGCCGGATGTCAGATCGCGTACGGGCAAGAGCCAAATACGATCGGACGCTGGAACTGTTGAAAAAGGCGAAGGAATTCCAGCCGAGCATTCCGACGAAGTCCAGTCTGATGATTGGTGTAGGCGAGACGATGGAGGAAATCATCGAAACGATGGATGACCTGCGTTCTGTCGACGTCAACATCATGACGATTGGTCAATATTTGCAACCGACCAAGAAGCATTTGAAGGTAGAAAAGTTTTACCATCCAGATGAATTTGCTCGCTTGAAGGATGAAGGAATGAACCGTGGTTTTAGCCACGTGGAATCAGGGCCATTGGTGCGCAGTTCGTATCACGCCCACGAGCAGGCGAGTGCCGCGAAAGAAACGATTGCAAAAGAATCCATGCCGAAAGCGCAATAATAAGTAACCCCCTCAACCGCCCATAAGAGCGTTGAGGGGGTTTTTCACTACTTGGGGGAGAGGCGTTTAGCGGCTGGTTGTTGTCTTCACGTTATGGGATGTTCCACCCATACGCTTGACGAGCGTGTCAATGCTTCTCGCATCTTCTGTACGCGCTGTACTCACATTGCTGGAGCGACTTGCTACACGAGCGATTTCTTGAATGTCATTCGGATTATCGGTGACATACACTTTGTAATAGCGTGGTGAAACCGATTCGGCGTTCATTCTTGCCTGTTTTTTCGCTGTGCGCGCATCTGCTCCTTGTGTATGCAAGCCTACAAAAACTTCTTTGTCCGTTACCAAGACGGTAGAACGCTGTACGCCAGGGCAGCTAGCAGTGACATTCCCTACAGCTTTTGCCAATGCTTCACGGTCTACATAGACGTTTGTTACACTGGCAGTTTTCATATGCTGACGATCAGTCTGCACATAGCCCATGTGTGGCATTCCAGTTTGCATGACACCTGCTCCACCGCGGTTTGTACCATGCTGCTGGTAAATGGAATGGTTTGTACCAGTTGGCGCATTGTAAACACCCGATGTACCCATACCAGCTTTATGATCCGTAAAGGCATTGTACGGTCTCATTCCACTCGTGTAGGCGTTGTAGTTGTTTACATGTGGGTAAGTACCATTTGGATATGCACCATAGTTATTCCCAGCATTGTTGGTCAGTCCCATGCCATTGCGAACATGAAGTCCATCACGAGTGCCGTCGTAGTTGCGGACGTGGAGCCCGTCGAGACTAGTGGTGCCAGCACCAGTGTAATTACGGGTATGATGATACCCGTCAATGTTCGTCGAGCGCATGCCATCGTAGTTACGGACGTGCATTCCATCAAAATTTCGGACGTGCGGAGCAGACTGGTTCGACATCGTCTTGTTCGGATGCGTGTAATTAGGCGCAGCATTATTTGCACAACCAGAAGCCAACAGCACAATACCTGCAATTGCAGGATACAACCATGTCTTTTTCAATGGTAACACCCCCTACACGATAGAATGTCCAAAGGCACAGGTCAGTTATCGTGGGAAATTTAGCTCATGCTGCGTGAAATATGATAAGATGGACGTAGTATACATGCGTAAGGAGGAAGCGAGTTTGATTCGCACGCAAGCCGGTACTTATGAAGTCATGGAAGTAAATCGAGACGGCTGGAACCTTGAGGCGTTCAAGGAGCGCTATAGCGACATCCTCGACAAGTACGATTATATTGTAGGGGACTGGGGCTATGGTCAGCTTCGTCTTCGTGGGTTTTATATTGACGCTAATCGCAAAGTACCGTTCGAGCAGCGGATCGCCGCTTTGGATGAGTACCTGCATGAGTTCTGCAATTTTGGTTGTCCGTACTTCGTTTTGCGCAAGGTAAAAGCAAACGTTGGCAACAGTGATGACCAAAGCGGGCAAGACGAAGCTGGTTTTGATGCCATCATTGATATTCGTCAGGACATTCCTCGTGAAGAGGGTGGCTCTTCGCCTTATGTAGAACGAAAAGAACGTAGACGTTATCACCCGCGTCAAAATAAACAGGATCGCCAGAACAATGCTGGCGCCGATCGCAATGGGGCAGGGAGAAACGAACGTGGGGAGAAGCCAAAGTTCCAAAAGGATCGCCCTGATAAAAATGGCAAGGATTCCAACTCACGAGAGCGCCGTCCCAATCAATTCAAACCCAATCGCGAACGCGATAAAGTCCCAACAGGACCAAATACACCAAAGCGTGAGTCCTAAAAATGAATCAGAATAACCGAAGCATAAAAAAGAGCCCTGGATGTCAGGGTTCTTTTCGTTTTGCGATCGAATAACCTTAGCCAAAACCATTAGGGGTTCAAAAACCACCGGGTCCACCGAAACCACCGGGTCCACCGAAACCACCGGGTCCACCGAAACCACCGGGTCCACCGAAACCGCCGGGTCCACCGAAACCACCAGGTCCACCGAAGCCACCGGGTCCACCAAAACCACCGGGACCCCAACCAGGCCAGCCCCATGTAGGCCAATAACCAGGCCAGCAAGTATTGCATCCCCACCAAGGATATGGCTGTGGGACGACAACGACCTCAGGACCGCGTCTTCTACGGAAAAAGACTGGGTGAGCCTGATCTTCTGGGATGTATTGGAAATCTTGGCCTGATGAGTAATAAGGTGGCTGGTCATATTGTGCAGGAGCAAATTGGTTTTGATCGTATTCGTTTTGATCATATTGGACTTGATCGTATTGGTTTTGGTCATAAGAACTTTGGTCATAAGAGCTTTGGTCGTATGGATAAGATTGCATGATGCGATTCGCACTCCTCTCGTTATCTGTCTGTGCATCTGTGCAGTAGCAGTATACGAGGCATACGCCTGTAAGGAGCATTGTCCAGCAGGAAATGGGCGGAGGTAATCAATAAAAAAGGAAGAGCCCGCAATGGCTCTTCCTTTGGTGAATTAAATGGCTGCTTCCAAAAATGCTTTCAATTCTTCGGCTTCACTCTCATTCAAGTTGAACGCGAATTCCAGATAGCCTTCTTCTTCCAGATCATCATGTCCAATAATAGCGGAGCGTCCATTTTGAATGTTGATGACAATTGCCTTCCCATAAAAACGGTTGGTCGTTGTAATCGCGAGGTCAAAACGCGTAGCTTCGCCCGTGAAGCTAACAAAGCGCGTACGAGTATCCTCGGCTTCGTCGTACAAGTAGAACAAATCATTTGCCATGTAAGTGTCCCTCTACTTCCATAAAAGATTTGGTTTGTGTTCGGTATTGTGTACAGCACGGACAAAGCGAATGGTTTTGGTTTTGGCACGCATGACGATCGAATGAGTTTCCACCATATCATCGCCGAGGTAGCGTACACCTTGCAACAGCTCTCCATCAGAAACGCCTGTTGCCGCAAAAATGGCGTCGTCCCCTTTGACCAGATCGTTTAGCGTCAAGAGCTGCTCCGGATTATCGAGCCCCATTTTGATGCAACGCTCGCGTTCACTGTCGTTTTGTGGCTTGAGCTGGGCTTGCATGTCGCCACCCAGGCACTTGATCGCTGCGGCACTGATTACGCCCTCTGGCGCACCACCGATCCCCAAGAACAGGTCAATCCCTGTATGCGGCAGACAGGCAGCAATCGCTGCACCCACATCGCCATCTCCAAAAAGCTTCACGCGCGCACCTTTTTCACGAATGGCGTCAATTATCGCCTGATGGCGGTCACGTTCCTGAATAATGACCGTCACATCTTGTACGCGCTTGTTGTTTGCTTTTGCTACAACCTCTATCATTTTATCCACGGGATCGTAAAGGTTGATTTGTCCGGCAGCACGTTTGCCGACGGCCATTTTCATCATGTACATGTCTGGTGCATGCAACAGGGTGCCACGGTCCCCGATGGCGATAACAGACATGGCATTGTTGTGACCCTTCGCGACAATCGTCGTTCCTTCTAGCGGATCAACCGCCACATCTACCTCAGGCCCGTCTGCTTCCAGGTTACCGAGCTTTTCACCGATATAGAGCATGGGGGCCTCATCCAGTTCACCTTCGCCAATAACGACGGTACCCCTCATGTTGATCGTGTCAAACATGGCGCGCATGGCGCTGGTCGCTGCTTCATCTGCTTCATTCTTTTTCCCGCGTCCCATCCAGTGAGAAGAGGCGAGTGCAGCCATTTCCGTTACCCGCACAATTTCCAGTGCCAATTCGCGTTCCACAGTGTGTTCCTCCCCTTATGCTTGCCGACAAAAATTCACCCCATCATTGTAACATAAAGTTATCACTGATTCGTCTTTTCAGCACCGAGAAAGTGGCGAGAACCTGAAAAGGAGGAGCGGAGTGTAGGGGATCTACATGAGCACCGGACTTTGAAAGGTGAACGCCACTTTCGATGTCGAATAATCCCCCGGTACAACTACGTGATCAAAAGACGAACGCGATTCGTGACAGGTCGTACAAATTTGGTATACTGAGGGATGAAAAGAGGTGAAACCGGTGAGCAATTCCTATTTGCAGGAAGGGGAATTGGTGCTTCTCGTCCTGGTGCTAACATTTGTGTTTACTGTTTACTACTCAAAACGCAAATCAAAAAAGCGAAAGTAAGGAGAAATATATGTACGACGTGAATACAAAACGAATCGACCAAGTATTGGAACATATGTCTCGTATGCTGGATCTGTTGGACAAGCTCAGTGAACGAGGAGCCAAAGAGGTTTTGGCAGATAAAGTAGCTGTTGCTGCGATGGAGCGAGCCCTGCACTTGTCTATCGAAGGAATAGTGGATGTGGGAAATGCGCTGATCGACGGATTCATTATGCGAGATCCAGGAAGCTACAGCGACATCGTGGAAATTTTGCGGGATGAGCAAGTCATCACGGATGAACAGGCTTTGATCCTGACACGTGTAACTGATTTCCGCAAGCATCTGGTCAATGATTATACAAGTGTGCCGATCAATGAGATGTACAGTCTGGTAGAAGAAGCGACCAGTGCTATTCGTCAGTTTGAGCCACAGGTAAGAGCCTTCTTGAAAAAAGAACTTTTTTAATGTAGCGGATATTTTATACAAAAGACTTTCGTTTGTTTACTAAAACGTCTTCATCCACTACAATAGGTAGAAAGGACGGTGATACGTATGACAAACGAAGGAACGTCCACTCGTGATCAAATCCTGCACATGCTCAAGGTCAAAGGTTCACTCCCTGTCAGCGACATGGCCGTCGAGCTGGGGATTACTGAAATGGCGGTACGTCGTCATTTGAACACCCTGGAGAGAGATAATTTGATCAAGTCTACGCTTGTTCGCCAAGCGATGGGACGCCCAACGAATGTTTATTCATTGTCGCAGGAAGCAGACGAACTGTTCCCGCGCAATTATTCTCATTTGACATTAGATTTTTTACAAGACATAAAGGAAATCGACGGTTTGTCCAAAATAGAAATGCTATTTAGACGCCGCGAGAATCGCTTGGAGGAGACTTATCGCTCCTACATGCAAGGCGACCTGGAAAATCGTGTAGCCAAGTTGGCCGAGCTGCAAAACGATAAAGGCTATATGGTGGAATGGGAAAAGGACGAAAACGGAGACGGCTACCGGATTCAGGAGTTCAATTGCCCAATCTCACAAGTAGCCCGTGAATTCAACCAAGCGTGTAGCTGTGAGCTTTCCTTGTTCCGTCGGGTTTTGAATGCCAATGTGGAGCAAACCACGTGCATGGCAAAAGGCGGAGACAAATGCGTGTTTCACATCAAGGAAGCGAAATAAAATAGCTATAACGACAGTCCACTCGAATCGGGTGGATTTTTTCTTTTGTTTACAACCGGCTTTTCTATATAAGAACGTAAGAACGATGCAGGCACAGGATTCGGTTAACGTCCTGTGCCTTTTTTCTATAATCAGGCAGGTATTAAGTACCTTTTTTTCTCCATTCTCGCAATCTTAATGTTGGTTTAACGTTTTCTTTATGTTGGACATTTACTATTTATGGTGTAAAAGGGCAACTAAACACACAGAAAAGCAACGGAAAGGTGGAATGATATCAGGAAAGTATTGGTAGAACGGATGGGCGTCGTGACGAAAACAGATGAGGAGAGATCCGTAATGAAAAAAATGGTATCAAGTATAGCTGCTTCTGCCATCTTGTTGGGTGGAATCCTGCCAGTCGTTGATTTTGCTCATGCAAAAGACAAAATTCCTGAGAAAAAGATGACGATGACATTTGACGTGATCAGTGATATCCAGGGAGACCTTCGAGATTTTAGTCACGTTTTGCAAGACATCAATGAGGAAAATCCAAAATCCAAAGCGCTGATCATTAACGGTGATATTACTCCTCGCGGTTACGATTTTGAATATCAAGCCGTGCAAGATGTGCTCGATAAAAATCCTCATCCCGAAAACGTGTGGTCCAGTATCGGCAATCATGAGTTTTATGTGCCGAAGTGGAAGAATCCCCAAACGCTTGCACAAAGTTCATGGCCAAACGGCACAACGGAAGAAGAACTGTTCGATAACTTTTACCAATTCAGTGGAGAAGACAAAGTCTATCACCAAAAGGAAATTGATGGATATCCCTTCCTTTTCCTCGGCACAGAAAAATACATGAAATACCACGATCCTAAATTGTGGGATGAAGTTTACATGAGCGACGAGCAACTGGATTGGCTGAAAGATAATCTGAAGCGTTATAGCAAGAAGGACAAGAATAAGCCCATTTTTGTATTCTCCCACCATGTGCTTCCGGACAGTATCTCGGGCTCCAGACAAAGTCCATACACGAACGACTACCTGGATGTGGACAAGCTCCTCGACATCTTGAAAGACTATCCGCAAGTTGTTTTCTTTTCGAGCCACACCCATTGGGACCTGAACCTGCCGGATTGGGCAGGCAAAAAGAAAGTCAAAGGCGGAGACAAACGCGGCTTTACCGTCGTAAACACGGCAGGCATTGAAACGGGATGGATGTCAGCAGGTCCAGACGGGGGCGAAAAAGTCACGCCGGATGGAGGAGCTTTCAAGCAAGGACTGCGCTTGCAGGTGTACGGTAATGATGTCGTCATCCAAGCGTATGACTACCAACACGACAAAGTAATTAAGCAACTCAGCATCCGTTATGGAAAAATCGAGCAGTTGCCGCCGGATGTACAGGCGGATGATGAGAATAATGTGCTTGTGAACGCGACGGAATACATGGAGTACGCAGTTGGCAAGCAAAAAAACTGGAAGGATTATGATCCCGAAGATCCACCGACATTTCCAGGATACCAGAACGTGTATGTCCGTCATAAAGGGGAAATGAACCTGGAAGCCGGCACGCCAATCATGGTCAAATTCAAGAAATAACGACATTGTGAATAAGAGGGCCGATCGGGTCCTAAACAAAAAGCAGGAAGCGGTGGATGCCGTTTCCTGTTTTTTGCGATAGGAAGGAGGAAGGATTACACTAAGAGGGGAGAGCCTGTTCAATCGGGTTACGACAACAGATGGGAGATGGAACAACGTGAAACCATATAAAGGCTATTTGCTTGATCTGGATGGGACGATTTATCGGGGAAAAGAAGCGATTCCGGGCGCAGCACCATTCATCACCCACTTGAAAACTCATCAAATTCCGTATTTGTTCCTGACAAACAATTCTTCAGCCTCTGCACAGCACGTCGCAGAACGGCTGGTAGCAATGGGCATAGAAGCACAGGCTCGGGACGTGTATACCACGAGCATGGCGACCGCTACCTATTTACAAGAGCATGCACCAGCGGGAACACGCGTTTACGTGATTGGAGAGGCGGGCTTGCATGATCAGCTGACGGATGCAGGCTATGTAATCACCGAAGAAGATCCGGCTTATGTCATCGTCGGGATTGATCGTGCTTTTACGTATGAAAAGCTGGCGATCGCCGCACGCGCTATCCGTGCAGGAGCAACTTTTCTCGCTACAAATGCAGATGCTGCCCTGCCGACAGATGCCGGTCTGTTCCCTGGCAATGGTTCACTGGTGGCAGCCGTCTCCGTTGCCTCCGCGACCAAACCAATCGTGATTGGCAAACCAGAGTCCATTATCGTCCAGTACGCACTGGATCAGCTTGGTACTGCTGCGGCTGACACGCTGATCGTCGGGGACAATCTATATACGGACATTGAGGCAGGTGCCAACAGCGGCTTGGACAGCTTGCTTGTTTTGACAGGCTATTCCACGCGCGAAGAAGCAGAACAGCATCATGCTGCTCCTACCCATATTGCGGAGGATTTGCCGGAATGGCAGCAGCGAATCTCACTATGATTCAGGGCATTCTTCCTGCTGCTTCTGGCGGTGGGCAATGCGGCTGGAGGCGGCGGCTGCGACCGCACCAACAAGATCGTCCAAAAAAGTATGGACACCATTACGCTTGTCGTTGAGATCGGCGAGTTTGCCGTGCTTCAGCTTGTCTACATAACCGAAGTTGGTGAATCCGATGCTTCCGTACAGGTTGACGATGGCGAGGGCGAGTACCTCGTCTATGCCGTATAGCGGCTCGTCTGTTTCAATAATCGCCTGGAGCGGGGGAAGCAGCTGCTTTTGTTCAGCGAGGATATCGAGCTGAATCCCGGTCAGCAACGCGTTTTGGACCTCGCGTTTTTTCAAGACGGACGACACACTGTCGAGACACATTTCCAAGGTGATGTCCGGGATATATTTTGACTGTAGGAACATGACAATTTCAGCAATGTCGTTCATGCTGACTCCTCGTTTTTCCAACAGCTCAAGAACGAAATCTAGACAACTCTCACTATTTAGTGGATGCTCACTCATGCTTGTCGCTCCTCCTTTTCGGCATGAATGCATCTAGTATCTGCATACAGATAGGCACCTATCCCAATCTACCGACATACAATGCCAGAAGAGCAGTATGCAAGGAGGGTGAACAACTGTATGGAAGAAAAAGAGCTTCTTCAGGAGAAGTACGGTTTTGAACTCCAGGGATATCGTACGACGGGGGCAAGCAAGGTACTGGAAACCGATCGAGGCCTTTACTACATGTTCGAGGCGCCAGCCGGATATAAATACAAAAGCAAATTTATTGAGAAAGTAAAACAGCATTTGAGTCAACAGCAAAACATTCGCTTGTTAAAGCTGGTGAACACAACAAGCGGGCAGGCTCACATCGTTGATGATGAGCAGCTTTACTATTTATACAGAGGCGTGCGAGAGGCGGTTCCTGAAAATCCCTATTATGCCGGTGGGCAGTCGCTCGCACAGTTCCATCTGGCCACGAGTGATTTTTCATCTGACAAGATGTTTATCCCCTACAGCTCTCTTGGCAACTGGCCCAGCACGTGGCAAAAAAAGCTGCGGAATTTTAATGAGTACCGGGATGCAATGGATGAGGAAAATGTAGAGCTCGCGCCAATGGATGAATATTTATTGACCTGCTTCACGTATATTACTCAGCTCGGGGAATTGTCCGTTCAATATTTGTTGGATGCTGGTTACGATAAAGTCGTGAAGGAAACTGCTAGTCTCGGGAAAGTAGCCTACCAAAATTTTGATCAAGGGTATATGCTATGGAAAGAGAAGGATGTACGTCTAATGGCAGGCGAATGGAACTGGGTTCTTGATATGCGTACGCGAGATGTGGGGCAGTGGATCAAAGCCGAGACAAAGCGAAATAGCTGGAATGAAGAGGCTGTGTCCAGCTTTCTCGACGGCTACAACAGCGTCTCTGCTCTGCTGCCAGCTGAATATGCCGTGATTTATGCGCTCATGCTCTACCCAGGCAGGTTTTTGAAGCTCGTGGAGACTTATATGGAGTTGCCGGTAGAGGAGCGCCAAGAAGTCAACATTCAAGCATGGCAAACGCAGTTGGAAGACGAGCTAACCAAAATGGAAGACGGACTTCGAAAGTACCCGCTATTCATTGCTGAGCGTTATGACGTATCCATTCCACAAATTGATTGGTTGTGGAGGAAAAAAGATGATCAAGCAACAAGTTTTCGTTACGAGGAAACTCAATCCTGAAGTGATCGCGATGCTTGAAAAAGTAGCCGAGGTCGAGCAATGGACAAAAAATGCGCCGATCCCGCGTGAATTATTGCTGGAAAAGATTAAACATGTAGATGCCGTCTTGACTATGCTGACAGAACGAGTGGACGAAGAATTTTTGACGAGTACAAAACGACTCCGTATCGTGGCGAACATGGCGGTCGGTTACGACAATATCGATTTGGAAGCGTGCAGACGACACGAGGTCATCGTAACCAACACGCCAGATGTCCTGACAGAGTCTACTGCCGATTTGGCTTTCGCTTTATTGATGGCGACAGGCCGCCGATTGACGGAAGCCAACCGATTTTTATTACAGGGAGAATGGACAGCGTGGAGTCCGACCCTCATGGCTGGGCAAAATGTATATGGTTCGACTATAGGGATTATCGGGATGGGGCGAATTGGGGAAGCTGTGGCGAGACGCGCCAAAGGATTTGGCATGCGAATCCTGTATCACAACCGGAAGCGCAAACCGCAGGCTGAGCAAGAGACAGGAGCACAGTATGCTGATTTGGCGGAGCTTCTGCAAGCGTCCGATTACGTCGTTCTGCTTACACCGTTGACAGAGGACACACGCATGTTAATGGGGGAAAAACAGTTTTCGCTCATGAAAGAAACCGCTGTTTTCATCAATGTTTCTCGTGGTGGGACAGTCGATGAGTCCGCACTGTATCAGGCGTTGGTAGATAAAAAAATTTGGGCAGCCGGACTGGACGTTTTTGCGGTCGAGCCAGTCCCGATGGATAACCCGCTCTTGCAACTGCCGAATGTAGTCGCATTGCCACATATCGGTAGTGCAACTGTACAAACAAGGGCGGAGATGGCGAGGCTGGCTGCTGCCAATATCGTAGCGGTGCTAAGTGGAAGGGGACCACTGACTGCCGTATGAACACGTTCTTTGTTTTGATTACAGGACTCCTCGTGCTGCTCTTAATTGCAGCAGTAGCCGTTTCGTTTCACGTAACCTGGCGCTTGACGCATCCTGTAAGAAAACCGATTCACATGGAACCCCGAGATTTTGGAATCGAACAGGTGGAGCCCGTTGTTTTTTCGAGCAGAGAAACAAAGATTTCGTTGGCTGGATGGTACGTGTCGGCACAAAAAAATGGGCAGGCTTCGAATGGAAGTACGCTGATCTTTGCTCACGGGTATAGTCAAAACAGATTAGAGCCACATCTGCCAGCGTTGTCTCTGGCTGCAAGATTGGTTCAGGCTGGGTTTGATGTATTGATGTTCGATTTTCGCAATGCAGGGGAGTCCAGCAAAGCACTGACTACGATTGGTCTTCGAGAACAGCAAGACCTCCTTGGGGCCATCGATTTTGCAGCAGCGAAGAAGCCGGAGCACAGACTTGGTCTCGTCGGATTTTCCATGGGGGCGGCAACCTCTTTGATGGTTGGCGGAGTGGATGAACGCGTCACAGCGATTGTAGCAGATTCACCGTTCTATTCCTTGCGTGAGTACTTGGCTGAGAACTTGCCGCAGTGGACGGGCCTGCCCCGATTTCCATTCAACTGGCTCATCCTTACCTTGTGTCCTGTTTTACTAGGAGCCAACCCGCGAGACGTCAATCCGTATCAGGCAGTCCAGCAAGCGAATAAGCCGATTCTTTTTATACACGGGACAGGCGATACGACGATCCCACTGGTTAACAGCGAACGACTTTTCGAGCTGACCCAAGACGAAGATTCCGAGATTTGGATCGTACCGCGAGCGGGTCACGTCCGCAGCTATGCGTTAGTTCCTGAGGAGTACGGGAAGCGCATGATTGCCTTTTTGGAAAAAGGGATGAATAAGGGGAAATGAAAAAAGCAGCTACGCATTTGCTGTAGCTGCTTTCATGTCGATGTGACTGGATTAGAATACTTGTTGAACTTCTTTGATGCCTGGGATTTCTTCCACCAGTGCACGCTCGATTCCTGCTTTCAGGGTGATGGTAGAGGAAGGGCAGCTACCGCAAGCACCCATCAGGCGCAGCTTCACGATGCCATCTTCTACATCAACGAGTTGTACGTCTCCGCCGTCACGTTGCAGGTAAGGACGCAGTTTATCGAGAACTTCTTGTACTTGATCCATGATATCCATGTTACATTCACTCCTTTCCAACCTCTCCTTTATTATAATCATACCATGGTGAGAAATCCATGGCTTACATGCACTGTTGACACTTTAAAGTTCAGCTGGCATACCGAAGTTTAGTAGCATGGACTTTTTGTAATCTTTGCATGTTATAATGAAAAAGAAAGAAGCAAGTACTTCAATATAAGGAGTCAGATCTTCGTGAACGTATTTCGCAATGTGAAGGAACTGATTGGTAATACGCCGATCGTCGAAATTACTCAATTTGAGCTTCCAGAGGGTGTCCGCTTGTTCGCCAAGCTGGAGTATTTTAACCCAGGAGGCAGCGTAAAAGACAGACTCGGCATAGAGTTGATTCGTGCCGCTGAGGAAAACGGCCAATTGGCCCCAGGTGGTACCATTATTGAACCGACAGCAGGTAATACAGGAATTGGTGTAGCGCTGGCCGCTGTAGGAACAGGTTATAAAGTCATCTTCTGCGTACCAGCGAAGTTTTCCGAGGAAAAGCAAGAGCTGATGCGTGCCCTTGGAGCAGAAGTCGTCAATACACCGACAGAGCTAGGGATTAAGGGTGCAATCGCAAAGGCAAAAGAACTCGCAGAATCCATTCCAGGTGCTTTTGTTCCACAGCAATTTGCTAACCCGGCGAATCCAGACGCACACTACAAAACAACAGGTCCAGAAATTTGGAGTCAAATGGACGGACAAGTAAACGTATTTGTGGCAGGTGCTGGTTCTGGCGGTACTTTTATGGGTGCAGCTCGCTACTTGAAGGAACAAAATCCAAACGTAAAAACGGTTATTGTCGAGCCAGAAGGTTCCATCTTGAATGGGGGAGAATCCGGCCCGCATAAAACAGAAGGGATCGGCATGGAGTTTTTGCCTCCATTCATGGATACGAGCTACTTCAATGCCATTCACACGATTCTCGATGTGGAAGCCTTCGATCTGGTCAAGCAGCTGGCTGCCAAGGAAGGCTTGCTCGTAGGTAGTTCTTCAGGTGCAGCTATGGCAGCGGCACTGCGCGAAGCAAGAGAAGCAGCTCCAGGGACAAATATCGTCACACTGTTTGCCGATGGCAGCGAACGTTATCTAAGCAAGAAAATTTACCAGGGGGGAATTTAAGATGCGCATCAAAACTCGTCTGATCCACGGCGGAATCGATGGAGATCCACATACAGGAGCCGTATCCGTTCCAATTTACCAGGTAAGTACGTATAAACAGGAAGCCATTGGCGTTCACAAAGGCTTCGAATATTCCCGTACGGGGAATCCGACCCGTCACGCATTGGAAACATACATCGCAGAAATCGAAGGCGGCGCACGCGGCTTTGCATTTGGTTCTGGGATGGCGGCACTGTCTACCATCCTCTCGATGTTCAACAAAGGCGATCATCTCGTAGTAGGGGACGATGTATACGGTGGTACTTACCGCGTCGTTACACGTGTATTCTCCCGTATGGGTCTGGAAGCAACCTACGTAGATACGAGTGATCTGGCAGCAGTAGAGGCGGCAATTCGCCCGGAAACCAAAGCAATCATTATGGAAACACCGACAAACCCGCTACTGAAAGTAAGCGACATCAGCGCGTTGGCAGGAATCGCGAAAGCAAAAGGCGTGCTGCTCGTAGTAGACAACACGTTCATGACGCCATACTGGCAAAATCCGCTGGATCTCGGTGCTGACATCGTGTTCCATAGCGCAACAAAATATTTGGGCGGACACAGCGACGTAGTAGCTGGTCTGGTTGTAGCAAAAGATGCGCAAGTGGGCGAAGACCTCCATTTTGTGCAAAATGCAATTGGCGGTGTGCTTGGACCACAAGATTCTTGGCTCTTGCTGCGCGGTATGAAGACGCTGGGAATTCGGATGGAAGAGCATGAACACAATGCTCGTACGCTCGCAAAATGGCTGTCTGAGCGCAGCGACATCAAACGCGTCATTTATCCTGGTCTGTCCAGCCATTCCGGTCATGAGCTGATTCAAAAGCAAGCGCGTGGCTTCGGTGGCATGATTTCCTTCGACGTAGGTAGCGCAGAGCGTGCTGACGAAGTGTTGGCAAAGGTAAAATACTACACGCTGGCAGAATCGCTGGGTGCAGTGGAGAGCTTGATCAGCGTACCTGCACGCATGACACATGCTTCTATCCCGGCAGAGCGCCGTGCTGAGCTGGGTATTACAGATGGCCTGGTGCGCATCTCTGTTGGTATTGAAGATGTTCAGGACTTGATCGAGGACCTCGACCAAGCATTGTCCTAAGCTAGCTGACCCGGGGGAGGGCGGATATAGTGACTGTCGATATCAAGGTTTTTGGGACAGAGCAATTGTGCGCAAGCTGCGTCAATTTGCCATCTGCAAAGGAAACAGCCGAGTGGCTGGAGGCGGCACTCTCTCGCAAGTATGGGAGTGACAGCATCCGCATCGTTTATAGCGACTTTCAACAGCCGCAGACAGACGATGACAAAAGCTGGGCGAATCGCATTATCGAGGAAGATTTATGGTATCCGCTTGTCGTAATTTCCGGGGAAATTGTCGGTGAGGGAAATCCGAAATTAAAGGATATCTATGAAAAGCTGGAGAGCATGGGCGTGCAGCCGATTGCTTCGACAGCAGAAGCCGAATAAACGCATAGAGGGAACAACAATCACTTTTTAAAGCGACCAGATGCATGAGCCTGGTCGCTTTTTTCAATCTGTGCGAAACCGAACAGCTTATTTTTACGTCTAACTAACAATATTGATAGCGAAGGGTGTTTTTGGTATGGATGGAAAAACAATACTGGGTGGTGTGCTAATTTGTACGCTGTGTTTTACGGGGATACTGGCCCCTACTACCACTCAAAATATCGCAGAAGCAGAATCTGATTACATGATTACATACGAGCTGCCGCCGAATCCGGAAAAGTACTTGTTTTCGAAAAGACAGGAAATATCGATTGCGAACCCACAACCGATACCTTTTGGACTACGTCCTTATTCTTCTACTGACTATATAAATGACATGCACGTTAATATCGATGAATTTCAAACCTCTAAAAAAGGCTTTCTATGGAATGTCTATCACTTTATCGGAATACTCCCTCCAGCATATCCCACAGACGTCAATATGGAAGACCTGGACCGAAAGATCGACAATGTAGGGGACTTTTCGGATGAGAGGGTAAAATTGCGCAAAGCCCGTGCGCAAATCGAAATGAACGCTCGTTTGCAGCCACTCGTTCAGGCTGGATACGTTATGCCAAACGAGATTGACGATGGAATAGCGACAAAGGAATTCGTCGCTACGGTACTTTATCGCATGTTTGGGAAGACACGACCCTATCATGGTGGAATTGACCTGAAGGATTCAGAGAATGTTTCCGTTCGCTGGGCTGTTGAGGTAGGGGTGCCTGGTTTTGTAGTAAACAAAGAAAAGTATATTGATCCGCAGACACTACTTACTATGAACCTTGATCCGCAGACAATACTTAGTATGAGCCCTGGTCCGGAACCATACGTGGATTCTAGTACGTATGGTGACCTGTTTTATTTTATCACGCTTATTATGCCGGGGAAAAAGACGGACTCGGGATGGGAGTATTACCAAGTGGAGCTGAATGAAAGCATGCTGTCCGACTACGCGGCACAGTTCATCCAGTTGAATGGAGATCCGTATTTAAGTTATCGAAACTACGCACTTCATGGAACAGCCGAATACAAAAATGCAGCGAGAAGCATCCGTGATTGGATGATCCCGCGATTCCCTCAGATTCTCGATCAAGCACGCAAGGATGCGATGAAGCCTCGCGTATGGGACTGGAGCCGTGATCTCATCCACCATCCGAAGTTTGCCAAGCAAGTAGCTGCCTATCGCAAGAATAAAAGCAGCAAAAACGTAGATGCCGTCTATCATGCGGTCAGAGAGCATTACAATCTGACCATCCGTCAAGACTCGCCAGCCATAATCAAAAGTGTGCTGGATAACGTCAAGTAACGTGCTGTTAACTATTTGTATATCAATCGTAAACATTCTGTAACGAACTAGAGTAGGCTTCGTCCTATAGTAGTAAATGTAACCAATAACTTACCATTTAGTGGAGGCCATAACGATGAATAAAAAATGGATGAAGCCTGTTACATATTTGCTGCTTGCAGGAGTTGTAGGCGTAGCTGGATTTTCTGCAATGAATACACAAGTTGCTCACGCAGATTCTGAAAAAGGAAAGCTGTTCTCTGCCGCAGCTGAATTGAAGCTCGCGAAAAACACCTATGTGATCGATCAAAAAACGGCTGACGTGAACGGCGATAAGAAGGATGACGTCGTATATCTGATTGGCGAAAAAGAAAAAGAGGATGACATCTATTCCTCCAATATGAACATCGTAGTAAAAGACGGAAAATCCGGCGCTTATAGCCAAACGGATATCAAAGAGCTGGGCGGCTATGAGGGCGAGCTGACCCTCGTTGACTTCACTGGTGACCATGTTGCGGATGCCTTCGTGAAAACAGCGACTGGCGGAAGCGGCGGTGTTTACAGCCACGTTATCGCTACCTTTGAAAACAATAAGCCAGCCGTGATTTTTGGTGAAAAGGAAAACGAAGGAATCCGTTTCGAGGGGAAATTCGTAGATGGCTTCAAAGTAGAGGGCAAAGGCTCCCACCTGGATAAGCCGCTGACGCTTGATGTGAGTGCCAACCAAGATGTATACCTAGCTGCCAAGCTGTATGACAAGGCAGGAAAAGTACAGCCAACAGAAGATGCTGTTTCTGTATTCTCGTATCCATTCGGTTCTTTGACGCCAGTCGATATGGATGCGAACGGTACATTTGAGCTCGTAGGGGAGCAACGACTTGTAGGTATGAACAACACAGATACTGTTTCCCGCATCAACTCCGTTTGGGGCTACCAAGGGGAAGGCAAATGGAATCCATGGGAAGTAGAGTACTCTACTTTCTTGAAAAAACACCAGGGTGAAGCGATCAACACAATGATTGAAAAGTAAGAATAGCAGAGCTTGATCCGCAGCCTCCTTTTCTATGACGAAAATGAAAAAGGAGGCTGTTTTTCGTTGCCAGCGAATGGTTCTAGCAACCGACTTTTTCTCATATGGATTTTGGGTACAGGGGTAACCAAAGGAGGAAGAGCGGATGGACCAACCGATTGCTCGCTACTATGAGTTAAAGGAAATTCAAAAGCAGCTAGAGGAAGAATTGAACGAGCTGCGGAGTAAACTAATTGAAGCTTACAGTGAAGCCGGCAGCGTAGAGGAAGGCGAATACAAGCTGCAGATATCTTATCAGGAGCGGCGAGAATACAACGATGATCGCCTTTACAACGCCTTGCCAGACCCTTCGCTTTGGCGCCTCATGTCGAAGGCCGATACCGGGAAAATTTCGAGTTTGCTCAAGCTGAATGTCATTCAAGAGAAGATACTGGCAGACACCTTTGAACCGAAAAAAGTACCTGTGTTACGTGTCCAAAAGCGATAAGCCAGCAAAATAGGGGAACCGTCAGGATTAGTCTTGACGGTTTTTTACGTTCAAACAATTATCTTGTATAATGGGATGGTATTGCCAATTTTTGAGAGGAGGATCGTGCAGATGAAAGTCTTATTTTGCAGTCAGCCATTTCAAGAAAACAAAGTCGATGAAACCTACGAATATGAGTATACGTGCGCAAAACAACTCGGCTTGGATATTCATCTGATCAGCTTGGAACAACTGATATACCAGGACAACCCGTTAGCAGCTGTGAAACAAATCCAACCCTCTCCTGAAAAAGTATTGGCTATCTACAGGGGATGGATGCTAAAACCGTTCCTGTACCAAAAATTATACGACGCCCTGCTAGCCAAAAATATAGAGTTAATCAATACACCCGAGAAGTACGTGCATTGTCATTACCTGCCTGAATCTTATGAGGTCATCAAAGATTTTACCCCGCTGTCAGTCTGGCTGCACAAAGAAGAGATAGACGCGTCATTTGAAAACGTGTATCGGATATTAAATAGATTTGGACAGGCTCCGATCATGATCAAAGATTATGTGAAATCTCGAAAACACGATTGGAATGAGGCGTGCTATATTCCCGATGCTTCCGATAAAGAAAAGGTACAGCAAGTGACCAGCCGATTTTTGGAGCTGCAACAGGATGAGCTGAATGAGGGAGTCGTCTTTCGAGAATTTGTAAAGCTTCAGTTTTTGACCCATCACTCGCAGAGCAACATGCCATTATCCCAGGAATATCGCGTTTTCTTTTTGGATGGCGAACCCATGTACATGGCAAATTACTGGGAGGAAGGACAATATGATGATACGCCGCCAGACCTCCAGCCATTTTTAGAGGTAGCGAAAAAAATCAAGAGTCGCTTTTTTACTATGGATATCGCCAAGCTGGAAAATGGCTCATGGACCATCCTCGAGCTAGGGGATGCACAGGTGTCGGCTCTGCCTGAACAGGCTGATAGATGTGAATTTTTCACGAGGTTAAAAAGAAATTTTCTATAGAAAGAGGGATTTTCCATGAAAATAGGCCTGGCTCAGACGAGGTTCCCCCAATCAGCGGCGGAGGGGCTTGCAATCATTAAGGAGCAGATGATAAATGCTGCGCAAAACAATTGCGATCTGATTTGCTTTCCTGAATCGATGATTCCGGGGCTGCGCGGTGTTGGCTATGAAGTGGAAGCATACGATCATGAGGTACAACGGAGAGCTTTGGAAGAGATTCGTGCTCTGGCGAAGGAACGCCAGCTCGCCGTCATTTTACCGATGGAATGGAAGGATGAGCGCGGCTATCGTCTAGTCGCCTTTGTGGTGGGGAAACAGGGAGAAGATCTTGGGTTGCAAATAAAAAATCAGATCGACCCAGATGAGGATCAGTTTGACTATATTCCGGGCGAAGGGCGGCAAATGTTTACGATAGAGGATGTGGCGTTTGGCATTGTCATTTGCCATGAAGGATGGCGATATCCAGAGACGGTACGGTGGGCGGCACGCCGTGGAGCGAGCATTGTTTTCCATCCGATGTTTACAGGGGAGGTCAGCAATCCCGATTTTTACAACGGGGCGATGGTTTGCCGAAGCTTGGAAAACAATATCTACTTCGCCAGCGTGAACTACGCGATTCCGAATCAACAGGTGACGACGGCTTTGATCTCACCGACCGGGGAACGGCTGTGTGTGGCGGCTTCAGGGGTCGAGGAGCTGCTTGTGTTAGAGATTGATCCTGCGAAAGCAACGCGATTATTGGCCCAGCGATTCCAGCCCGGGTTGGTTGAATAGGAAAAGGTATCTTCTAACCAACCATAAAAAGCTGACGTCCAACCATCCCGACGTCAGCTTTTTTGCCAGTCTACATCTCCTTGTCCACATATCGCCCATACTTGGGGACAGCTACCCGATCAAACTCCGCAACCAATTGGACCAATCCATCGGCCAATTCCTCGCCATACATAGGTTGACCGTGACCAGTGATTGCATACGCAGGGGCAAGATTGGCAAGCTTTTCGACGGATTGTCGAGCTGCCTGCCAATCAGTTGTCAAATAAACAGGAGGACCGGTCAGTTGCTTTTGCTGAGTCAAGACTTGATACAATGAGTCCTGTTTTACCGTAACAAAAGCATCCCCTGCGAGGAGAGTTCTGTCTTCATCACGAAAGAAGGAAATGTGCCCGGGGGAATGTCCAGGTGTATGTATCCAGCGCCATCCAGGCATTTCGGGAACACTCCCGTCTTCGGGCAAAGGATGAACATGGCTGCCCAAATCGATTGGTTCATTTGGAAACAACGGGGATATCATCGCAAGCAGCCCGCCCTCAACCGTTCCATCTGGCTCCGGATAGTATGTTTGGCCTGTCAAATAGGGGATTTCAAGCGAATGGGCATAGACGGGCACCCTCCACGCTTTTACGAGCTCGATGACTGCCCCGACATGATCGAAATGACCGTGAGTGAGCAGGATGGCCCTCGGCTTGGCACCCTCACCAAAGCGCTCCTGGGCAATCCCGATGATTTGTTTCGCCGATTGTGGCATACCCGCATCTACCAGAACCCATGATTTTGCATCTCCGACCAGCGCGATGTTCACAATTTGAATGGTGTAGCATTCTACATCTGGTCTGACTGTCTCTTCGACGCCACTTCGAAAGGAAGTCATCGGCATGTAATTGTCGGCCAGCGTATCTTTCATATCCTCATATGTGTTGGGTTCCACTAAAAAACCTCCAAGCTGGTTATTCCGGTCTACGATATTATGTGGGTTTCGCTCGGAGATTATCATTGGTCCGTTTTTTGAATTATTTGACGATGGGTCCCATAAGTCCTTCCGCCCAATCCAATATAAACGCTGCCTGACCGGGATTAAGTGTTTGCGGGAGGTTGTCCCGTGTAAAGAACGTATGCTCAGAGCTCTCAGGGCCCTCTTGTTTGAGTTCTCCATGAAACGAGGTTACTCGAAAGATGATTTGCACACTGAACACCTTGTCGCCGTTCGGGTATTCTCTGCAACCCGAAGGGCCGGAGTATATTCCAAACAGCTCTGGCGCCTCAATGATCAGATTGGTTTCTTCTTCTACTTCACGAAATAGTGTCTCTATAAAGGTTTCCCCGATTTCCATCAGACCTCCAGGTAGACACCAGTTGTTCTGGTCTTTGCGCCTTTGCAGCAAAATACGTCCAAGCTCGTCCTCGATGATCGCTCCACAGCCTACAGTTATCAGCCGTTCTTGCCCGATCAAACGGCGCATTGTTTGAATATAATCATTCATCTGGAAAAATCACCCTCCTAATCCTTTGATTATACAAAAAGAAAACCTGTTAGACCATCCGGTCAACAGGCTTGTTTGCTATCCCATATGCTTTTTGTACATCCATAGCTGACCGCTCTTGATGACACGAGCCATCTGACCAACCAGAGACATTTTTCCCATGCTGGCAAAGCCTTCCTTTTTGCCGAGGGAACCGAGGAAGCCCTTATGCTTGAGAGCAGGCAATGAAGCTGGATACTCCTCACCTTTGATGTCTTTTTTCAACATCAAGGCAATTTGTTCGCCTTGGATCTCAGCTGTTTGCGCGCTCGGCGCGATGATTGTGCTTGCACAGTCACCTACTACATACACGTTCGTATGGGATGGGATTTGATGGTACTGATTGAGTTTGGCGCGTCCGATGTTGTCTGTTTCGATCGGCAGAGAGCGCACGATTTTGTTCGCTTGAATACCTGCTGTCCATACGATAACATCACTTTCAACAGGCTGATTGTGGTTGTACACGATCCCTTGCTCGATGCCAGTGACATTCGCCATGGAAACAAGCTGTACATCGTGCTCAATGAACCATTGAGATGCATATTCCTGAAGCTTTTTCGGGAATGGGCTCAAAATGCTTTGACCGCGGTCGATGATGCGCACATTCAGGTCGGGACGGCTCTCGCGCAGCTCAGCAGCCATTTCCACCCCGGAAAGACCACCGCCCACAACGCTAACCGTACCGTATGGGTTCACATTATTGATTGCCATGTATGTGTTGCGAGTAGCTCCCATGGTTTGAATCGAACACGTAAATTGATCAGCACCAGGGATATCATGGTAACGATCCTCACAACCCAATCCGATTACAAGCCAATCGTAGGAGAGGGTGTCCCCGTCAGCAAAATTGACGACCTGCTCGTCCATTTCCACGCCAGCAATTTCACCGTATTTGACGGTCAGACGCGGATCGTTTGGAAAAGTAACACGCAGGTGAGATTCCGGTGTAGTACCTGCCGCCAGAGCGTAATACTCTGTTTTCAAGCCATGAAACGGCATACGGTCTACGAGGGTTATAAACACGTCATCTGGTAAATCAGGGGACAGGACTCGCTCAATAATACGAAGACCCCCGTATCCTCCTCCAAGGATCACAAGTCGTTTCATAGAAGGTCTAGTCCTTTCTTCTGTCCGTTTTTTACAGCACCCACTCTATTTTTAGTCTCTTTCACTAAAAATGCAAGCAGAATCTTTTTCCCGTTTTCTCCGCTGGATTTTTATCAAAGTCGCGGTACAATAAAGTACGTGATGATGTCGAAATAATCGGTAGGTGACAATAGATGAAACCACTAGTAGAATTTTGCGCGAGCAATGTTTCCTCTTATACGCAATCCGTCGTGGATGCATTGGAAAATGATCCGGATCTGGATGTGGACGTACTCGAGTACGGCTGTCTCGGGTATTGCGGTGAATGCTACATGGAGCCATTCGCGCTCGTAAATGGCAGCTTGGTACAAGCTCCAACAGCCGATGAATTACTGGTGAAAATCAAGAATAAATTACGGGAGGAAGAAGAGCTGCTGGATGCAGATTTTCCTCTGTAGATTGTTCTCTTAGGATGTTCATTGGGGAGCATGATCAACCGCGCACGTATCAAAATAGTAAAGCTGATGCCCAAGTGATCTGGAGCATCAGCTTTTTTTTGGATTAATGTTCTTTGATCACGTTGTAGAAGGTATCGCGTTCCAGAGCGCGTTTTCCAGCGCCTTTGATCAACCAAACCAACTCATCTACTGTCAGGGCTTGCTGGGTAAGTGCACCGGCTGAGTGGCTGATGCGTTCCTCGATCAAGGTTCCGTGAGCATCGGAAATTCCCATTTGCAGAGAAAGCTGTGTGAGTTGGGTACCGATGTTGATGAAGTATGCTTTGATATGCTGGAAGTTATCGAGCATCAGACGGCTGATTGCCATTGTTTTCAAATCATCAATGGCAGAGTTGCGGCGTTTGATGCCTGCTGTTGCTTTGATCGGTTGAACAGCCAATGGGATAAATACCATGAAGCCGTTTGTGTCATCTTGCAGCTCGCGCAGGCGAAGCATGTGGATCACGCGCTCTTCTAATGTCTCGATGGAGCCGTACAGCATGGTGGTATGTGTTTTCAAGCCCAACTCATGAGCCGTGCGGTGTACTTGCAGGTACATGTCTGTACTTGCTTTTTCCGGGCTCATTTTCATCCGATAGCGCTCAGTCAAAATTTCAGCGCCACCACCAGTAAGGCTTTGAAGACCAGCCTTCATCAGCTCTTGCAAAACCTCGCGGATGGAGAGACCGGAAATGCGGGAGAAGAACTCAATCTCTGCACCTGTATACGATTTAATCGTCACATCCGGGTACGCTTTTCTCAAGGTACGAAGGGTGTCGAGGTAGTATTCAAATGGCTTGTGCTGGTTATGTCCGCCAACGATATGAAATTCACGGATACCCGGATGGAAGCGCGTTTCTACATAATGAAGCAACTCTTCCATGCTCATCGTGTAGGCACCTTCATCCCCTTCATCGCGGCGGAAGCCACAGAATTTGCAATGAGCTTCACATACGTTGGTTGGGTTGATGTACAGATTTTGCAAAAAGTAAACGTTATCCTGATTCTTGCGATAGTTAACAACGTTAGCCAATTGTCCAATCGTCAAAAGATCGTTGGAATTAAAAAGGGTGACACCGTCTTCCAAGGTAAGTCTTTCGCCATGCATAACTTTTTCAGCGATTCCGGCGAGAGCTTTGTCTTGTATGGCAATCGTTTCAAGCGCCATTCCAAACACTTCCTTTCAAAGTCAATGGTTCTTAGATGAAAGAGCTTTAATCCAGTCCTACCCAATCGATATTCGTTCCATGGGAGTGGAAAGCTCTTAGGAATAAAGTGAATCTCGGGCAACAAGAGCACCTATATTATAAACCTCTTGGTAAGTACGAACAATATCATAAGTTCTCCAACTCTACACTTGGCTCCTTCTCGCCCCATTTTCCCACTCGATTGGTCATGAAAAGCCGTTATTTCTTTGTGTGAAATATTGTAAAAAACTAACAAATATCGGCATTAAATGGGGAAAGTAGGAATTTTTCGTTTGCGAAATTCTAGCTGTTCTTGTAAAATATAGTAAGAAAGCCTGATCTATTATTAGGAGGAGCTTCAAATGCGGGACGTTTTGCTCGAGAAAATCGAACTCCTTCGACAGCGTATGGTAAATATGGGGTTAGAGTTTGGGTTAGATCATCCAGATGTCCTAGAATACAGTATACAAATTGATCAACTACACAACGAACTGAACCAGATCGATCATAGTCTGTCTAAGGCAGAGAACCGGAAGAAATCGTATAGATTTTATTTAATGGAAAACAATGCACATTTTGCATAGGAAGGGGAAACCCTTCTTTTTTATTTGGAAAGAGAGAATGAGCTCGTAAAGTGCAGGGGAAGCTTGTGGGAAGAAGCGTTTCTTAGTAAACTGAATATACTGGTTGTAACAAGTGCAGGAATGATGAGCCTGTGAAGGAGGGAAAGAAGCATGATTACATTGACAGAGAGCGCCAGTCTGAAAGTAAAAGAAATGCTGGCAGCAGAAGGCAAGCCCGATGTGTTTTTGCGGGTAGGTGTCAGAACAGGTGGTTGCAGCGGCTTTACCTACGGGATGGGCTGGGACGAAGAGATGAAAGAAGGCGACGAGACCTTCGAGCAAAACGGTGTGAAAATTGTTGTCGATAAGGACAGCTACCCATACATTAAAGGTACACAAATCGATTTTAAGGAATCGATGATGGGTGGAGGCTTCTCCATCGAGAATCCGAATGCAGTCGCTTCTTGTGGTTGTGGATCTTCGTTCAAAACAGCGTTGGCTGAAGGAAAAGCGGAGAAATGTGACGACTAATTGGCGTCTTATCAACGTTTTTTAGTTCCGGTGATCTGACCGGAGCCTAGTCGGTAGCCTAACCGGAATTTTTCGGAAGCCTGCCGTGGGTTGAGGATTGCACCCGAATATCTGCGGATTATCAAACGCTCGAATGTACAATAACAACCCCGAAATTTACGTTTTAGGGTTGTAGATAACTGCCTTTTTAACGGTGGATTGTGTAAAAATACCGTTGAGGAGGCTTTTTCTGTGTTGAAGAAACGCGCAAAACGTACACCAATCGGGAGACGGCAGGCGGACAGTGAGTATCCGCGACTGACATTTAACTAAGCTTTTGATCTAGTAGTTTCCGCTAAATGTGCGGAGGGATTACGAGAGCGTACTTTGACGGGCTACAGCAATCATTGGAAGCAGTTCACGAAGTGGTTATTCGATAATTACGATGTGCTTCCGATAACTTCCGATTTGAGGCGATTACATCCGCTGCATGCCTCCGGCGCGCGACCCCTCCGAAGGCCCGCTATGTCATACCTTAATGTTGATTTTTGGACAAAGTAAAACCGCCTTCACAGCCTAGGCGGTTAATTTCCCGTTTGGTGAGCGATTTGATATCTCACTACAATAAAATCCTGCTTTTGCCGTGCTAAAGCTTCTTTATCATATGAATGTCATAAGGTTCTTTTTCAAATAACTCCTCATCTATTTCTGATGTAATTGTAGAACCATAACTTGAATAAAACTTTACCGCAGAGTTAGTTTCAGTTGAAGATATATATAGGTATTTCGCCCCTTTTTGAATTGCCACTTTACTTAATGCGTCCAAAATTTGGCTACCAATTCCTTGTCTTCGGTATTCCCGTGTAACATACATTAGGTCAATCTGAAGTTGGTTATTCTCTTTACCCCTAAACTTATGAGCTAAGACTCCGAACCCAACCAATTTATCCCCGTTGTACGCTCCAAAAGCTGTCCCACCGTTTTTGAGTTCATATTCGTACCGCGAAATTATTTCATAATAATCATCTTCTTTCCAATTTGGGCATTCATGTCCTGCTGTAATTTCTTCAAGAACTCCGTTCTTGCATTTGTAAATCAGATCTATTGTTTCTGAACGGTCAATATCATGTATTCTGTAAGAATCTTCGAGTTTCATTTGAATTATCGAAACCATTATTACCCCCTGAATTTATGTTGTATGAACCGATCTTCATGTTTTTGATCTTCAACTTACAGTAAAATTATAACAGATTTTCTGCAAGATTCTGCCCGTTCAGTCAAGAAAAAGCTGTTGTTTGAAGTTTAGTATTTGTCTTATTTCATTAAACAGGCAAGAGACGACGAACATATTCTTCTTATTCGACGCTGTATTCTCATATTCTTTACTATCTATATAACGGAACCAAGCTAAATAATGTTGTAAATGCTTGGTTGCAACGCCATTAGAGCGGTCGATCCAGCCCTTGCAATAGTATAATTGGGTAAAAAAGGAAAAGCGGAGAAATGTGACGACTAAGAGAAATAAGGACAAATAAGACGGGACCCCATCGACTTGTGTGAATGATTGCGCACGAGTTGAAGGGGTATTTTGTTGTGCGAAATAAAAGAAATTTACAAAATATGGACTTGAATTTATAGTTAGGAATAATTGGAAGTGAAGGTAGCAGTACACCTGAAGCTGTGAAATTTGCAGGAGACAAGATTACGTCCTTTGTCATGGATGAAAGCGATATGTACTTTACATCTTATACTGACGACAACCGAGCGATGCTGTATAAAGCGAAAATCAATTCGGACAAAAAAGAGGAAGTCCTTGAAAATGTAGACTATGCAACGGTTTCGAATGGCTGGTATTACTTCCATGACAGCCTTGATCAAGGACTTTATAAAATGAAGCTGAATGGGTCAGAAAAAACGAAGCTTACCAAAGATGACACAAAAATAGATGGAAGCAAGGGCGGCAGCTTTGAAGTTTATACGGACGCGATTGCCTACGTGGATAGCAGCTCTCAGCGTGTGCTGATTTCCAAAGAGGGTAAGTACCTGCAAGATGGCAAGCAAATTAAGGGAAAGATCGTTGATGTCGTAGGTGACAACATTTTCTATCTGGACAGCGACAAAGCTCTATACCGGACGCAGCTCGCTTCAGATAAAACAGAGAAAATCATGGACTTGAAGAGCGATGTGATTGTAGAGATAAACGTACCCGCACAATACATCCTCTATGCCAAAACAAACAATGAGCTTTACAAGGTTCAGTGGAAATAACACAAGGAATCCATACTTCGGTATGGATTTTTTTGCGGCAACCTGTCACAAAATGACAGCCTTGTTTGTTATACCTGCGAATCGGAGGTGAGAGGGCTTGGATCATAACGAAATGGAGCAAGTGTTAAAGGAGGTCAGAGCTGGGGATATCGAGCAATTTGGTTTGATCATCGATGCGATGCAAAAGCAGTTGTTCGTGTATTGCTATCACATGCTGGGACACCGACAGGAAGCGGAGGATGCTGTCCAGGAGGTTTTCTTGAAGGCATTCGAGCAGCTGGACAGCTATCGTCACAACGTTTCTTTCTCGGCATGGATGTACAAGATCGCGTATCATCATTGCCTGAACCTGTTAAACAGGGCGAAGCTGAATCGCGTGGTCACTTTTTTGCGTGCGGGGATTCAGACGGTCAGTCGCCATGAGGGTGAAAAGAAGATTGAAGATACAGAGTACCTGAACAACCCTCTTCATGTAGCGATATCAAAGCTATCTGTAAAGGAGCGGAATCTCCTAATCTTGCGTGTGGTGGAAGAACGCAGCTACGACGAGCTGGCCTTGTTGTTTGATATAAAGCCAGCTACGCTGCGAAAACAGTATGAGCGGGCATTGAAAAAATGTAAATCTTACATGCTCGTGAGTGAAGGCGGTGATAGACATGACTCGATCTCAGCAACCCGATGATTGGAAACAGCAGTTACTAGCAGCCGCCGATGATTTCGATGTCAAGGATCAAGTCCTTCAAAAAATCAAGGAACGAAAAAATATATCGGAGGGAAAACAGATGAAAAAAAGATTAGGATTACTTGTCGCGGCTATTCTTGTGTTTGGTGGAACATCCGCTTATGCAGCTATAAAGGTGTACGAATTGAAGAATGAAAAAGGGGAAGCAGTAGTGAAAGTGCAGCAGACTACTGCACCACAAGAAAAAAGTAGCGAAGAAACGATAAAAACCTTTGAAGACGCACGAAACTCGCTTAAGCCAGGAGAAGGTGCAGCGATTTATATACCTGGACCGGACAATCCGAAAAAACGTGTTTCCTTCACATATATTCCTGTTGAACATCTGATCACACCACCGTTGCAGAAAGAAGTGGGCAGCTTTTACGAGGTACCGGCAGAGATAGCGGGTGGCTACAAATTCTTAAAAGGACATGTTGAGTATCCATTTGATTATAGCCAACCAGAATTATTCGCTGAAATGCACAAGGAGGCTGAGAAGGACAAGAAACAAATCGTCATGCGAAAAGTATCTCCTAAGCCGACAATAAATAGAGTCTTTACGTTGTACAAAGGGAGTGAAGGCACAGAGACAGACGGGGACGTGTACATCGCCATCACGAACTTTGAAGGGGTGAAATGGATCGAAGAAGAAGCAGGAGAGGATGCAATTGTAGAAAAAGTGAAAGTCCAAAAATATGAGGGAATGTATGTGGCCCAGAAGCTATTGGATGGAACAGAACAAAAACTTGTAAAGATTTATCAAGAAGACAAAAACAGACTTATTGAAGTGGGTGCCATGAATCCTGCTTTGACGAAAAAAGATTTACTGATGATTACCGAAAATTTGAAGTAGATAGCCATGAAAATAGAAGGCGGAGACGAGGGAATCTATCGTCTCCGTTTTGTTTGGAACCAAAAGAGATAGAACAAGATTCCCACAGCGATGATGACCACGATCCCTGTAAAGACATAATCAGTCCATACTAGATTGGTAGAACGGATCGGTATGGCACCAGGACCTAGCGCTTGCAGATCCCCTCCGGCATCGGACTTGATGGTTGTTCGTGTACAGATATTGGTTTCCAGCTCATTTAGCTCCCAATAAGAGGCATAGACAAGATATTCTTGACCCGGTTGAAAAGGAATGCCGCATGAACCTCCAAGACCGCTGGTGACGATCTGAACTTGTGTCTGATCTACCCCTTTCCACGTGGACTGCACCTCGAAAATAACATCAAAGCCCCCTCGCTCTGGTTTATCCCAAAAGGGAAGCCAGCGAAGCCAGTCTATTCGCTCATTTACCTGGAGCACCTTGCCTGTAAATACTGCAGCAGATTGATCCTTTGCTGTTAAAGGGTCAGGAGGTCTGGCACAACTACAGGCCGACGCAGGAAAAGGCTGGATGAAAAAGGTGAAAAGAAGCACGAACGAGAAAACGATAAGATTACCTTGAACGTTCCTAAAAATCATCACTGATCCACTCCTCTAAACCATAAGACGGAGAAAAGAGAGGATTGTTCCGAAAATGATGACAACGATTATTTTGTGTATTCTGGTGGGAATAATCTTTCTCGCCTACCATACGACTTATGTCAAAACATCGACAGTGAAGCTGACGATCCCTTCTGTCCCTCCACTTACATTGGTTCATCTTTCTGATCCTCATGGACGAATACGGTTTTGGAATGGAGAGCTGCACAAACTGGTGAATGTCCACGAGCCGGATTTGGTGATGGTGACGGGAGATTTGACACAGCACAGTGGGCAGTTGGCGCGTGTGTTAAATCAGCTAGCAAAAGTAAAGAGCAAGGATGGAATCTTCTTTGTTCCTGGCAATTACGAGAGAGAGGCAGGAAGATTTCAGAAAAGGGTCTATTCCGCTGCTGTTTCCCGTTCCCAAAAAGAAGCGTGGCAGCAGGTGATGACGGTATTGGAAAACGAGAGTGCCGTGATAGAAAAAGACGGCAGTTTCATTTGGATATACGGCTTCGATAACTCGATTTACGGCAATGAACGGCATACGGAAAAAGAGATCCGGCAGGCGAACTTGACGATCTTTTTAGCTCACTCTCCGAACATTATCTCGTTGATTCACAACGAGGGTTTGAAAGCTGACCTTCTCTTGACCGGACATACCCACGGGGGACAAGTCCGCATGTTCAATCGTACTGTCGGTGCTTACAAGCATTTTCATATCGGGCAAAAAGAGGATCCATTCGTTGGCGTATTTGGCATTAGTCGCGGAACTTCCAGGCTACCAATCCGGCTCAATTGTTTTCCGGAGATCACAGTATATATGATCAATCCATCATGAACGCTCAAGTTCAACAATCGTTCCCCAATTCGTCACGGTTCGTTCACAGGATGTCAGATTTTGGATTGGTCTCATCGAGTAAGATGGAAGTGTAGAAAAAGAAGAAAGAAGGGGTCAAAAGTGAACAAGAAGTGGGGTCTATTGATTTCTTCAGTTGCATTGTCTGCAATGTTGATGACAGCATGCGGCGGAGACAAGGAGCAAGCTGCTAGCACGGATGCTGCAGCGACTACTGGCACACAAGTGAATATCGAAGCTAGTAACTGGAAATTCAATCAAGAAACCTATGAAGTAAAAGCTGGCGAAGAGTTCACGCTCAACTTCAAGTCGACAGAAGGCTTTCACGGTATTGGTATCCAAGGGCTGGATGTAGACCTTCAAAAAGATGGCAGCAAAACGATGAAAATCGATGCCGCTGGTGAGTACACCATCTTTTGCAACGTGATCTGTGGACCGGATCATGGCAAAATGGTAGCAAAATTAGTCGTGAAATAATTCGATTCTTTTAATAGCATAAAAACAACAAACAAGCACTTTGGCCTGCATAGCAGGTCAAGGTGTTTTTTCATTTCACTAGTGGGGACATACTACATGGGCAGCCACTCATCGAGTAAGGGAGGGAACCACATGTCCAAGCACAACAACAAAGACAAACGCCCAACGGAAGCATCCGCTGGCTCACGCAGCACTCCTCCGAAAACGGGAGAGAACACTGGGCATAATTTACGGAAAGAAGATCGATCGTAACATACCGGCTAAAACGAAAGTAGGAAAGAGTCCTCCCCTGACGGAGGGCTTTTTTGCTTGTTATATACATGTTTTCGCGATTTTTGCACATCGTAAGGAGGAAAAGTTTTCAAGTCGGTGATGCGATCCAAAAAGGAGATGAGTGACACTGGATAAGAAACACTACTACGTGACCTTGCAAGCGGGAACGACCGTGGCAGAAATCCGCGATGAAAAAGGCTCCGCCACGTACGATTTTGAGATCGAAGCGACTGATGTAGAAGTTGGCATGATGCGCGATCTCTTCAATAATTGTATGCACGGCGATTTCATGATGTGGATGCATGGGCATACGCTATGGTCTGACATGCCGGATCGGGACAACGACGAATACGATGACAACCTGCGGGCCATCTATCAGCTTATTTATGAGTATGGCACGGAAAAAACGAAAAGCGATCTGGAGCAAATGGGCCTGGTAAAGCTATTGGGGTTGGATAGAGAAGAATTGCGTCCTTTTTAACGGATCAATCATAGACGTTTTCTAAAAGAAGAAGGAGTGAACAGCATGAAGATGTGGAAGCAAGGAATGATGACTACAGCGCTGGTAATGGGTCTCGCCATGCCAGGTATCGCGTTGGCCCAAGATGTGTCTGCAACAGTTGCCCTGGTGATCAAGCCGACTCACGGCCATGAAGAGCATGGAGAAAAGCATATGAAGGTGCAACATAGCTCAAACAGAGGCGTTCATCAAAAAATGTACATGCTCTTGCTGGCGGAAAAATATGCACCAGATAGCGTGGGGAAATGGCAGGCAGCGTTTAAAGAACGCGATCGTTTAATGAACGAGTTCGGGACGTTGAGTGACGACCCGAAGTGGCAGGCGAAGCGTGAAGAACGCAAGCAACTGATCAACAAGCTGAATGAACAAGTGAAAAAGGGCGAAATCACCAACGAACAGATGGAAAAGCAGTTCAAGGAATGGAAAGACAAAAACATGGGGCCGAAAGAAGAGCGTGACGCCCGAAGAGCCCGAATCGAGCAAATGAAAAAGACACACGATGCTTTTGACTCGGCGATTGAATCTGGTGATACTGCCAAGATTAAGGAGTCGCTTCAACAAATGCTGGAACAAATGCAAGCAAACAATTCTCGCATGGCGGAAAAGCTGGCCATGAAGAAAAAATAACGATTTGAACAAAAAAAGGACGTGGCCGACTTACTGGTACGCGTCCTTTTCCATATCGGTTACAAGCATAACGGGGGTCCATTCATCCAGAAAGACCTTCTCTTCAATTTGGCAGGAAGGACACCAGCCTGTATGGACGCATTGGTGGCGGGTACGATCTAAGTAACCGTTGTCCATCTTGGCATCGTCTATCTCCCGGTACGGGCTGTAGCTCCCATAAAAGTCATACAAACGGCCTGCATCTTGCAGAGCTTGACCGCATGCTGAACAGGGTTGTTGGAGCGGTGTGAAGCCATTGCAAACTGGGCAGAGATGATTCAAAGTGTAATCGCCTCCTCGTTGCTTCTACTGTGCACGCCAACAAAAGCGGTTATGCAATGGAATGAAAAATCCCTGTCGCAGCCATCGGAGGCAACAACAGGGACGAAACATTTTTACGATTTGAAGTTGTCCATACTTGAAGAATGACCAGGCTGCAATTTGGCATCCGGATTAAAGTAGGAAACCGCATTGTTTACAGCGGTAGGTGCTTCACCAAATCCGACAGCGATCAGCTTGACCTTACCAGGGTAGGTAGCGATATCGCCTGCTGCGAAAATGCCAGGGATGTTTGATTCCATGCGTGTATCGACCACGATGGAGCCTTTTTCGAGCTCCAGCCCCCAGTTCTTGATTGGACCGAGAGAGGAGATGAAGCCGAAGTTGACAATGACTGCATCGACTTCCAGATCCATTTCTTCTTTTGTCGTGCAATTAGCCAGCGTGAGTTTTTCGATGCGCTCCTCGCCGTGCAAAGCTGAGATTTCGTAAGGTGTCGTGACGTTTACTTTGGAGGACATGAGCATTTCTACGCTATGTTCATGTGCGCGGAACTTGTCTCTGCGATGGATGAGGTGTACTTCTTTTGCGATAGGTTCTAGCATGAGGGACCAGTCCAGAGCGGAATCACCGCCGCCAATAACAGCTACACGCTGTCCCTTGAAAGAGTTCAGATCGGTAACAAAATAGTGCAGATTGGATTTTTCATATTTGACGGCATCTGGGTGTTCCAGCCTGCGAGGTTCGAACGCTCCTACCCCAGCAGTGATGATGACGGATTTGGAGTAGTGAGTGCCTTTGTCCGTAGTGATTTCAAACACATCGTCTACTTTTTTTACGACATTTTCCACTTTTTCTTCCAGGCAAACAGTTTGCTGAAAGCGCGAAATCTGATCCTTCAGATTATTGATCAAATCCTGTGCTAAAACCTTTGGAAATCCGGCAACATCATATATGTACTTCTCCGGATAAAGAGCGGATAATTGCCCGCCTAGCTGGGGCATGCTCTCAATGATTTTTACACTGGCCTGCCTCATCCCGCCATAGAAAGCGGTAAATAACCCGGCAGGGCCTCCACCAATGATCGTAATGTCGTAGATTTGCTCGTCCTTTTGCAGAAAATTCAATCCAAAGCACCTCCGAATTAATCGTAAGCGAACTCCTCAACCATTATAACCCATCTAAGTGGAAAAACAGGAGAGAAAATTCGAAGGATGATAGGCAAAAAAACCTTGCAAATCCAATTGGTTGCCGATAAGATGAGGATGACTGTAAAGAATTTGTCACATTTTTCTATGGCTGACTTTGTGCATTTTTTCACAGAGTGGTTCAGATGGCATCGGAGGCAATAATTCCGATACTACACGGATCATAAATTGGGGCATCTTAATTTGTACCAGACCACGTGAAAAATCGCACAATCTTCCTGAAGTTACCATGAACAATGACATCATACATGATTGGAAGGGATACTGATGGGTACACCCAAAATCCTGATTCTCGGCGCTGGATACGGTGGTTTGCTCACAACGTTGCAGCTTCAGAAAAAGCTCAACTACAATGAGGCGGAAATCACCTTGGTCAACAAGCACAACTATCACTACATCACGACTTGGCTGCACGAGCCGGCTGCAGGTACAGCACCAGCGGATCACGCCCGCGTCAGTCTGGATGGCATTTTGAACAAGGACAAAGTCAACTTTGTCAAAGGAACGGTGCAAGCCATTCAGTCAGAGGAGCAGACCGTTACGCTCGATAATGGCGAGGTGCTGCCATATGACTATCTCGTCATCGGATTGGGCAGCGAGCCAGAAACGTTCGGAATTGAGGGACTCAAGGAGCATGCGTTTAGCATTCGCAGCATCAATGCGGTCCGCAATATTCGCGAGCATATTGAATACATGTTCTCCAAATTTAAAAATGAGCCGGATCGTATGGACTACCTCACGTTTGTTGTGGGTGGAGCTGGCTTTACAGGGATTGAGTTTTGCGGAGAGCTCGGCGATCGTCTGCCAGAGCTGTGCCGAGAATTTGATGTTGATCCTGAACTGGTGAAAGTCTACTGCATTGAGGCAGCACCAACTGCATTGCCTGGCTTTGACCCAGAGCTGATCCAATACGCAATAAATGTATTGGAGAGAAAAGGCATCGTGTTCAAAATTGGAACCCCAATCAAGCAGTGCACGCCAGATGGCGTACTGTTGAATACCGGAGAAGAAATTAAATCGAAGACCGTTATCTGGGCAGCAGGTGTCCGCGGCAACAGCATCGTGGAAAAAGCAGGCTTCGAAGTCATGCGCGGTCGCGTCAAGGTAGACGAATACTTGCGTGCGCCTGGCCATGAAAATGTTTTTGTCGTAGGGGATTGTGCCTTGATTTTCAATGAAGAAGGACGTCCGTATCCGCCAACTGCGCAAATCGCGGTGCAGGAAGGCGAGACGCTGGGTGAGAATCTCGCTGCCTTGATCCGTGGCGATCTTCCGCAAAAATTCATCCCGCATCTGCAAGGGACTCTGGCCTCTCTTGGAAAAGGTGAGGGTATCGGGCAAGTTGGTTCGAAAAAGCTGTTCGGCAGCACAGCAGCCATGATGAAAAAAGCGAGCGACCTGCGCTACTTGTACAAAATTGGCGGCGTCGGTCTCGCACTGAAGAAAGTAAAGCTGTAAAACGATGCGTCACGCGAGCATTCAAGTCCGGGGGCTCATGGTCCGTGAAGAGATGGATCGGTACAACGCTATGATGGAAGTGGGCCTTTATCTGGAAGAGCAGGGGCGACACGATTTGGCATGGCATGTACAGCGTGAAGTAGATATTCTCATCCTGCCTGCCATCGAACGGCTCAAGGAAAAGGGCCGCGAGAGGGATCGGGAAAATCTGCGATACATGATCGATAATGGGCTCCTAGATGACGAGGATGATTGATAGGTACCCCCGGCGAAGAAGAGCCGGGGGTTTCGTTTAGCTAGGACATGAAAGGAGCGAGCCGGATGCGCGAAGGGAAGGTTTGGCTAGGCGCCTGCGGGATTGTCATTCGCGGGCAAGAAGCATTGGTTGTCAAAAAAACGTACAGCGGACTAAAAGGGCAATGGTCATTTCCTGCGGGATTCGTGCAGGAGGGTGAGACAGTAGATGAAGCTGCAGTACGTGAGGTGCTGGAAGAAACGGGTGTCGAGGCAGTCGTGCGACAAGTAGCGGGAATCCGTTCAGGCGTTATTCGAGAGTCCATTAGTGACAATATGGTCGTTTTTTGGATGGATTACATAGGGGGAGAACCGCGGCCGCAGGAAGGTGAGATCGCGGAGGCGAGATTTATGCCCATACAAGAGCTGCTTCATGATCCGTTGTCTTCGACTTATTTGAAAATCATATTGCCGGACTATATCAAACGGGAACAGGGAATGACAGGTCAATCGTTTGCAATCGATCCCATTTTTCAATATACTTCCTATAAAATCTTTAAGCAATCCTGCGAATAAGCTAGATAAACTGCAATGTTTCCGTTTACATTGCGGTTTTTTTATGTTTTTTTCGCGATGAACTGCATTGTAAACCAAGGGGAGATTCTGATATAGTTAGATACATCTAAATAATCTGAAAATACATGCAATTAATCTTCACGCATGTATGCCGAAAGGGGAGCTCAACATGAGACAAAAACAAGAACAGTGCCCATACTGCCATGGCCAAGGGTATTTCCAACTGCTCCTGGGGGGCTCGGAGAATTGCCCTAACTGTGACGGAGCCGGTACACAGGAAGCTCAGAAGGAAGCTGTTTCTTCTCATCCATAATGAGTAAGGAACCTCGCATAGAAAACCGTCGAAGCGAATGCATCGGCGGTTTTTTCTGTCAGGCGTGCAACACATACGCTTGGCTTCTCTTATTGACCGATCCCTCGCCTTTTTGCTACACTTAATACCGAAAATAGCCCGCCTTTCCTGTATTTGCATAAAAAGTGGCAAAAGGTGGAGAAGGTGGCAGGAGGTCTTTTTCGGCGATGAACTTGATGCAATTTATGGTATCCATTGTTCTGTTCTCCGTGCTAGGGTTTGGCATTGGGTTTATTTTAAACATGATTTTGAAAACGACATGGTTTCCAGTTGTAATCGGCGTTGGTGTAGTCGTAGGTGCACTTGTCTATCAACAAATCGTTCCGGGAATTTGGGATTCGCTCATTCTGGGCTGCGGCATGGCAGGTACAGTGGCGAGTGGCTGGACCATTCACACGCTTCGCAAAAAAGGATATCGGATGTTTTAAAACAAGCACAAGCAGGCCGTCGTTTCGGGCCTGTTTTTCTTTTGGCATTGGATTGGAAAAATGGGCAACAGACAGAATATTTCTATAATCAACCAAAATTTGTGTATACTTTCCTCCTCGTCGGGACATGACTAGAAACGAGAGGAGGTTTACCAAGAAATGAATGGAAAGCAGTTCGTAAGTATCGTCGCGCTGTTCATCCTGGTCTTGACGGCCTTCGCAAGCGATGGATACAGCTATAATGTTGTGGGAGACTACGGTGTCTCATCCACTTTTGGAATCAAGGAAACGAAAGAGGGGCAACGTGTCGTCAAAAAACGGACGGTATCTGCCAGTTCTCTTACTCAAGTGATTGATAAAGCGGATGTATTTCATGATCAATATCCAAAAGTACGTGTAGTGGCGACAGGCTACTATGCCGGATACGAATCGACGGGCAAAAATCCATCTCACCCGTCCTATGGCATTACCTATTCAGGTGTAAAAGTACGTAGAGACGACTATTCCACGATTGCAGCTGATTTGCGCGTTTTCCCGCTGGGGACCATTTTGTACATTCCCGGTTATGGATATGGTGTGGTAGCTGACAAGGGTGGAGCGATTCGCGGCCATAAGATTGACCTGTATTTCGAGACCAAGCAGGACGTATTCTCGCAATGGGGGAAAAAGTCGGTGGACGTGTATATCGTAAAAAAAGGCGAAGGCAAAGTAACGGAAGCTTTTCTGAATAGCTTGAATGAAAAAGGAATCGCAGCCATGGCGGAACCCGTCAGCGGCCAACAACAAACTGAATAGCAACGAATGAAAACAAATGGATGCCGCATCGGTGGCATGAAAGAAAAAAGAAAAAACGTTCAAGGCACAAGCTTTGAACGTTTTTTGTGTCATTTTGTATGAATTAAATCAACCAGCTTCTCCAATCCTTCCAAAATGCGAGGAGAAGGGCGGCAATAGAGGCCTTCTTCCAACAAGTGGACCTGATTGTTTCGAATCGCGGTCATATTCACCCACTCTGGGCGATTGGTGATCAGATCAGACTTGATTCGCTTCAGTTCAATTCCGCACCAGACGACGCAAATATGATCCGGATTGCGTTCCATGACCATTTCCCGCGTAGCCTTGACGTTCGCGACAGGATAGTCCGCAAAAATATTGATGGCACCCGCAATGTCACTTACATCGGTCAACCAGTTTTCCTGACCCGGTGTGTAGATGGGATTCGGCCACCATTCCCAGTACAGCTTCGGGCGTTGCTCGTACGTCGCTGCCTTTTGCCGGATGCTTTCAATGGTTTCGTCAAATTGGATCGCAAGCTGCTCGGCTTGCCTCTGTGTTCCTGTCGCCTCACCGACGAGTCGGATATCATGAGCGATATCCCCGATGCGGGAAGGGTTCAGGACGATATGCGGAATGTCTCTGTTGCCCAGAGCTTCTATATTCTTCTCCATGCCAGGAACAGAGAGGGACGCTACGACCAGATCCGGTTGGAGAGCAGCGACCCGGTCCATATCGATTGTCAAATCGGGTCCAACCCGGGGGAGATGCTGCCACTCCAGCGGCCAGTCAGAGTGATCATCCAAACCGACGACATGCTCATGCAGGCCTAAATAATACAGGATTTCGGTATTGCTGGGACAGATGGAAACAATGCGCATGGGAGCCCTCCTTTAAAAAAACGGATGGAGCAATAACGCAATCATGACGCCTAACCAACCGCCGATCAATACCTCGATTGGTTGATGACCGAGCAGTTCTTTCAGTTTTTTCGCTTTTTCCTGGCTAGGGCGTACTTTTAACGATTTCATACCTTCTAGCAGGTGGTTGAATTCATCGACCAGCTTGTTTAAGACAACGGCTTGCATACCGGCATGGCGGCGGACACCTGCGGCATCAAACATCACGATCACACCGAGAATCGCGGAAATAGCGAACATGTTGCTGCCAAAGCCCTCACGCAGTCCCACGGCTGTGGATAGGGCTGTCACGGCAGAAGAGTGAGAGCTGGGCATACCGCCTGTACTCATGAGCAATGACCATTGCCACGTTTTTGTGGCAAAAAAATGAAGGGGAATTTTGATAAATTGGGCGATCCCTATGGCTAGCAGTGCTGCCCATAAGGGGAAGTTTTCAAAAAAATCCGCCACGGAAAATCCATTCCTTTCTACTGTGCGCTTATCTCTAGGATTATTGTAACAGAAGGGCGTTGTCTTAATCCGTGAAGTTTTTGTTTGGATGTAAAGTGACTGCCAATCTGTGTTACCATGAAGATGGAAGGTTCGAAACGGAGGCATGCATCCATGGGATATCCTGAGCAGTATTTGCAGTTCATTGAAAAATTCAATGATGGAGAATACTATGAATGCCACGATCTGTTGGAAGACATCTGGATGGAAGACAAGTCAGACAAGTTTTTGCAAGGATTGCTGCAATTGTCAGTCGGACTGTACCACCAAGAGTACGGCAATATCAAAGGTGCTCGCTGGATGTTAGGCAATGCACGAAAGTATTTGACTCGTTACCAGGCAGTTCATTGGGGACTGGACGTAACAAGAGTTCTTCGTTACATAGATGAATGCGAGAAAATGTTGCCGGAAAAGGATGTCATTTCTTACACAGAGGCAAAAGCCATGACGTTTCCATCCTTGCGCTTATATGTCGACACATCCTGTTAAACAAATGTGCCCATATAGTATCCTACCACACAGAAAGAGGGAAGAGTATATGAAAGTAGCAGTAGAAAATCGCATACAGCTTGTAAATATCGCGTGTGATGAACTGATTGTCCCGCTATGGAAGGGTGAGGAGCTTTCGCAAGTATACCCGGAATTGGACGAAGCTTTTGGGGGCAGTCTGAGTGGCTTGCAGCAGGACAAGGAAGTTACAGGTGAGGCAAAAGAAATTACGGTTGTCCACGGAATGAACAAGGTAGCTGCAAAAAAACTGTTGATCGTCGGGATGGGTGAACCGGGGAAATTTGATTTCGTCGCAGCCCGAAATGCATGGGGACGTGCAGCCAAAACGGTTGTAGGAAAAGGCAACGGGAAAACAGTCGTGATTGATTTGCCAACAACAGAGCATATGAGTGCCGACCGTCTGGCGCAGGCAGTTACGGAAGCCTTTGGACTTGCCGAATACAATTACGAGGGCTACCGCCAAAAGGCAAAGCGCGAGTTTGACCCAATTGCGACGGTGCAGATTTTGGCAGCAGATGCCGATGCTTCATTGGTACAGGCGGGTGTTGCTCGTGGTTCGGCGCTCGTATCCGGAACGAATCTGGCGCGTACGCTCGTCAATGAACCAGCTAACTACTTGACTCCACGCGCTTTGAAGAATGCAATGGTCGAGGTAGCAGAGCGCTATGGCATGACTGTGGAAGTCATGGAAAAAGCGAAGCTGGAAGAGCTGGGAATGGGCGGAGTGCTCTCTGTTGCACAAGGCAGCGAGCTCGAGCCATATGTCGTCGCAGTTAAATATCAAGGAAGAGACACGTGGGACGATGTTATTGGCTTGATCGGTAAAGGCGTGACGTTTGATACAGGTGGGATCTCCATCAAGCCAGTAGCAGGCATGGAAGACATGAAGTCGGACATGGGCGGAGCAGCTACGATGATCGGCGCATTGGAGGCACTGGGACAGATTAAACCAAAGGTAAACGTACTGGCTGTCGTCGGTACCGTGGAAAACATGCCATCCGGAACGGCATTCCGTCCAGGCGATGTCATCACGACCATGAGCGGCAAAACGGTGGAGATCATTACGACAGACGCAGAAGGTCGTCTCGTACTGGCTGATTGCATCACCTATGCAAAAGAGCAAGGAGTGTCTTGCCTGGTGGATGCCGCTACCTTGACAGGCGGTATCGTGGTCGCGCTCGGTCATTTCTGCTCTGGTGCTATGACCAACGACAAAGCACTGTTGGATGAGCTGATGAACGCAGCAGACGTGGCGGGTGAGCGCTTGTGGCAGCTGCCTACCTTCGATGAGTATCGCAGCCTGAACAAGAGCCGTTTTGCCGATTTGAAAAACTCTGGTGGACGTTATGGCCACGGCATCATCGGTGGTGTTTTCCTGCAAGAATTCGTTGGCGATACACCGTGGGTACATCTGGACATCGCAGGTACGGCGTACACAGCAAGTGCTGGCGACATGCAACCAGCTGGCGGTACCGGAGCGATGACGCGCACCATTGTTGAGTTTGTTTCCAGCCGTAGTGAATAAGAGGTAGTTCAATTTCCCATTTCAATATAAAAAGGAGTGTTTTCACATGGCACAAAACCCAAGCAACGAAGTACGCCGTCAACTGCTGGAAGATGCAAAAACGATCGCTGTAGTGGGTCTGTCCAACAAGCCGGACCGCACCAGCTATATGGTATCGCAAGCTATGCAGAACGTGGGCTACAAGATCATCCCGGTCAATCCTGTCATCGCGGGTGAAACGGTTTTGGGTGAAAAAGTGGTTGCTAGCCTGTCTGAGATCGATCAGCCAGTCGACATCGTCGATGTGTTCCGCCGCAGCGAAGACATGATGCCTGTTGCGGAAGATGCATTGAAAATGCAGCACAAGCCAAAAGTGTTCTGGATGCAACAAGGCATTGCCAACGAAGACGCGGCGAAACTGGTTGCAGATCAAGGCATCGAGGTTGTGCAGGACATGTGCATCAAGGTAGACCACGCCCTTTTGCGGGTTGGAAAATAAGAGACTGAACAATCGGGGAGTGGAAACAACATGTTTATCAACCCAGCGGCTGATACCAAGCGCGATCGCATTCCACCGAATCAAAAACAGACGACAGGCTTTCCTGTCCTGCACTACGGAGAGGTTCCCGAATATACAGATCTCTCTACAGAGTGGAGCTTTCGCCTTTTCGGTCTCGTCGAAGAAGAAGTAACATTGACCTACGAACAAATGATGGCCCTGCCAAAAGGTGGCACCACCAACGATATTCACTGCGTGACAGGCTGGAGCAAGCTGGACAATGAATGGGAAGGCATTCCGGTGGAGGAAGTTCTGAAGCTGGTCAAGGTGAAGCCCGAAGCGAAGTACGTCATGCTGCATGCTGAGCACGGATGGACTGTGAACATTCCGCTTGTCGACTTCATGAAAAACGGCAACCTGTTCGCTACGAAACATAACGGCGAGGATTTGACCCCTGAGCACGGCTGGCCGCTACGCTTTGTCATCCCGCATCTTTACTTCTGGAAAAGCGCCAAGTGGGTGCGTGGGATTGAGTTTATGGAGAAAGACAGGCAAGGGTTTTGGGAGAAGAATGGATATAATATGTATGGAGATCCCTGGAAAGAACAGAGGTTTGCTTGGGATTGATTGTGGGAAAAGAGACGGTGATTATCCGTCTCTTTTTTTGTTTTCATTACATGCGAACCAAGGCGCTGAACGGCCTGAAAAAAGGCGATATTGTCGAGCATATAAAATGCCATCGCAGTCAATGGAAACATTTGGATTTCGGTAACATAGATGGTGTGTCATTGTTTTAATACCCAGTCCAATCTTCAGCATTATAAGACTGGATTCCAAGTCATTCTCATTTGAGAGTAATGTTAGTGTACACAACAAAATTTAAGACTCCTATTAGAATCTGGATGCAAAGGGAAGCAGCAGCAATATATAAAGCTGTTCTTCCTACACTTTTAAATTGCTGATTTTGGTTGAAAAATGAAGTGATCCATACGATTAGTCCGATGGGAAAGAAAATAAAGCTAAAGAAATAAACAATTCCTTTTTCGAATTTGTTCATTTGGATTACCACCACTTAGTTTTTAAAATATTTTACAATATTTGGATTCGATTAACAAACCACACGATTTGTTAACGGTATCGGTCTTCGGAAATTCGTTTCAGAGCATGAGTTCTTAGTTCATCGTTATTATCATGACTCAGTATTTGTAGAGCTTTAAAAGTAGCTTTCTTGTTATAAGCAATACGTTGTCGAACAAAAAATTCGGGATCGCTGGCAAGAATGCTTAGAATCTCAACAGGTACCGATTTATTTTGAGCAACCCAAAAAGACATGTCTGGATATTTTTGAATGACTTCTTGCCAAACCTCCAATGGGGCTTCATCCCAAGCTGGAATATAGGAAAGCCTAATCTTCCCAGAAAGAAAAGATATCAACTCCATCACACCATTTTTTGTAATCAAAAAGTTCTGGGTTTTGAATGAGTTGAAACGATCGAGAAACCCATTGTTGGATGTAGTAATTTCGATTGGATGAAGCTTGCTCTACAAAAAGTCGGACTTCCTCAAGGTGTGTTCTATCTTTTACTATTCCCACTGCATAGAAAGACTTTTCGTTTATGCTTTGCTACTTCCGGATTAATTGATAGTGATAATAGTAAAGGAGCAGTACTTATATCAGTAATAAAAAGGTCCCAATCTTGATGAGGAAACAATAATACAAGATTATTTATCTATGATTATTCCGGCAAGATTAGGCGAATGCCCGAACGAACAAGTTGAACTCATGCGTATCTTAAGGGGTACTGTAATATAGGAGATGGGAGTACACTCTTCAACGGAATCTGTGAAGGGTGTTTTTGTCTCTTAACTGCAAAAAAACGAAATTCATTGTCACGAAATCCTTCCAGCTGGATCAAATAAGTGATCTGAAAATAGAAGGGAAGTCAACGAAATGAAAAAACAAATGTTTTTTGCCGTTAGTATGATGATAGTGCTGTTGTCAGCAGCAGTTCCATTTGCGAGCATGCCAGCACCAGCTTATGCAGACACTCAGACGAAATTGGCGCCAGAACCAATGAAGAAACTCGCACAATTGGACAAAAATGTCGTAGAGGCTGCCAAACAAGCCATGCAGAAGGAGGCGGGCAGTCTGCCGATCGAGTTGGATGAGATTACAGGGATGAACGCCGACTGCTGGGCGATCTCAGCCAAAGACAACAGAGGCGAGGTTCTGGTTACCAAAAAAGAGGGAACGGTCGTATCTGTACATGTTAACTTCAAGTTCAGCGAAGTGGCTACAGATTTGCAAAATACGATCATGAGCACGTTGAAAAGTATGGATGGCACACAGGCTTTTAGAATTGATCAGGTAGATCGAATCAGCTCGGATGTAGAAAACAGTTGGACGTTTAGGGGAGAGAATGTAACGGCATCCATCGACGCGACAACAGGGAAGATCAGCGTTGTTTCGATAAAATATACAAGCCAAAAAATTAACCCCAAGGTGGTCGATACAGCGCAAAAGGCAATGAAGACACTATCAAACGGAAAAGCATCAGCATTGCTCCCTGAGGTCTCGCTCCTGAAAAATTCGGACTATCACCTGGACCAGGTGTGGAGCTTCATGGATCGTGACCGTACACATAGTGTCTTCATCGGGGCGAAAACAGGGAAAGTTGTTTCAGCCATCAACCACAATGATTTCAGAGATAGCAACTATGTCTCGGACGAAGATATTCCAAAAGTGTTTGCCAAACCGTTCTATACGAAAGAAAAAGCGATTGCTGCCGCTAATCCAATGGTGAAGAAAATCTTTCATATGGATTTGACAGGATACAATGTTTCAACGAAATACAACGAGTATACCTTTACGAAAAAGGGAAAACCAACCGTTACGGCATCGATCAATAAAAAAGGGGTTTTTTATGATTTTACCGTCACTCCGGAAAATGGCATGATCAACTAGTATGTACCGAGAATTACAGCAGCCAAAAACCCGCCAGGCGAAATGTCTAGGCGGGTTCTTTACTTTTTTACTTTGCAACATACGTATTATACATTTCAAGCGATATTGAAGTTGTATACAGAAAAAATTTACATAAGGAGGGGAAGTATGCCAGCTTTTCTTAATTGGTTACTATTCATTGTGTTATTAATTGGAAGTGGCATTCAACTATTTCTTAATTTGCTTATGGGCGCAGATATTCCGGTAGTACTAGATGAAGGGGAGTTTATTCGGTTTATAAAGTATTCTGGCGTATTGTTTTCACTATTTGTGGTTTTCTTATCGTTACAACAAAAAATCTGTATCGACCGATTTCATGTCGATCATTTCTAAAATTTCATCATAAGTCATTTTTTTAATCACATTGTAGTCAAGGGCCCTAAAAATAAATTGACGACGTAATTCCTCTTGTTCATTTTTAGGCTCAGGAAGATTTTCTCCAGTAGCTATAGTGTTAAAACGAGGATTAAAAGTTTCCATATTGTCGTCTACATTAAGCTCTACCCAAATCTCTTTCGATGAGCCATCATTTAGTGTGAGAAGGTAACATGCTTTTACGAGATAACCGTCATTATCGGGGCTTCTCTCAGCCATAATATTTTTTACATGTACTTCCTTTGCGGGAAGAATGCCTTTTTTCTGCATTTCCAAGTATGTTGCGAGTTCTTTATGGGTTGTAGATAATTCTTTCTTTACTCGTTCTTTTTCGTCTGGACGTAAATTCCAAGTGAGATAAAAATACGTATTCCATAAATCCTCTTCATTCTTTTGTGTAAATAAATGATGCCATTCAATCGTTAGTATTTCTGTCATTCGACTTAAGGTAGTGTCGTGATTCTCTAATCGATCAAGAATTTCTAGCTTTTTATTATAGTCGACCAATGGAGGCTGGGGACTTGCTTGCATGGATAACGCATTGTTATTAGTAGTACATCCAGCTATTGTAACGACAGAAAGCAACAAGAATACTTTTAACTTTTTGTACAAGTAAATTACCACCTTTTTCTTAGTCTAGCTCTCGCAATATCAGCCGTTGTCAGTACGGGGAACGGAACTACTTACGCATAGGCATAAATCCATATGACGATTTTAATTGGCAGTAGAGGAAAAGAAATTGTGGTATCTGGTAATACAGGTACAGATACTACTGGACCCCATTTACATATCGATACAAATAATAAAGGGAAGTATGACGGGAAGTATATTACCTATTCAAATACGGATAGACCCTAAATACTTCTGGCCTCGCTACTTTGATGGCCCGACCTTTGCGCTACATGAAGAGCATCAAACGGAAGATGAATGATTACGTAAATTTACAGTGAAGAATACTTTTTTGAAGACAGACACCCTTATAAAGTATGTAGGGGAAATTGAAAAGAGGCGGGAAACCGCCTCTTAATTCGTATCAAATGAAATAATTTTGCGTGCTGCTCTTCTACCAGGACCCCCAACAGCTTCGTCATATGTATCTGTTACGATTCTGGAGAATACAGTTTGCATAATTACTTTCTTGTGATCAAGTTCAAGATGTGGCTAGTTTTCCTTTTTGCTCTTTGCAAATGTCATGATCATTCTCTTCATGCATGTGGAGTTTGAGGTCATCTAGGCTAATTACATCATTAGCAAAAGCCATCTGCCATTTTTGCCATGAACCATCTAATTTGATCTGGTGCCAGCAAAAGGGCAGCAAGGACTCTGGAATTGGGGGAAGGGAACGGTTTACTTCTCAAATAGGTGGCAAGGAATGGGCGTTCTAGTGGAGGAAGCTGAAAAGCAAGGGATTTACCTTGAATACGAGCATTTTCAGAAAGGCTGATACCTTGGCCGAGTTTGGAAATACTGCGAAGAATCTGAGGACTGGATGAGCATGCCAAAGGACAGTGCGATAAAGCCACTTGTCATCGAAACTGTGCCTCACGCGGTAAGCGTGGCATTCCTGAAGCACAAAGGGATCACAAACGAGAAATTGATTCTGGTGAAAGCCTCTTTGAAAAAAGTTTAGGGTTATGGTGTAGTGACTGAAATAGTCCCAGAAGTTCGGCCACGCTGTTTGCTTTTATAACGAATGAAATATTCGCCAGCAGGCAGTGGTTTACTAGTTGTGAAGCTAAAAGAGCCATTTCCTTTGATGTTTGAAGAGCCATAGGAGGTTGTAGTACCATCCGGGAGGTATGTAACAATTGAATAGTACATGTAAGCTGTTTTCGTACTATGGTTCTGTGTCACATTTAATGTGACATAGCCAGGTGTAGTTACATTGAAGGGTGCAGAATTCCCACTCGGATCATTTGATCCAAGGTTTGAGTAATCTGCTACTTGTTTGGTTGAAGCAGGTACAACCGTATTAGAAGTTTGTTGAGAACTTGCGGCTTCAGCCCCTGTTGGAATAACAAAAGATGCAGTGAGTAATGCAAGCAAAGCTGCTTGAGCAAACTTTTTCACATCTGTCATCTCCTAGTTTTCGGATTACACCAAATGTTACATGTATATACAAAATTTAACAACAATTTTCTGCAAGAAACACCTTATTTAATAGTTAAAACATGAATAAACTGACCCAACAATTGTTTGTTGCAGATCCTCTGTAGTTCAACTTAACTTACTATTTCAAGTGGAGAGTGGACAAGCAAGTTGCGGAGACGTTAGGGTGGGAACCTTATCTCGATGAAGATTTCACTGACTGGGCCACAGACGGTAATGGATGGGTGCCGAAGTTCTTCACGTCAGGGGAAGGAATGTTAAGACTAATGGAGGAAGCGCGGAAACAAGGCATTTTGATCGACATTGATACCATGAATGAACTTTTAAAACGTTGAAATGCACCAATATAGGAAAAAAAGAGGCCTTCTGGTGAAAGCCTCTTTCAAAAAAGTTTAGGTTTATGGTGTAGTGACTGAAATAGTCCCAGAAGTTCGGCCACGTTGTTTGCTGTTATAACGGATGTAATACTCGCCAGCAGGTAGTGGTTTACTACTTGTGAAGCTAAAAGAGCCATTTCCTTCGATGTTTGAAGCGCCATAGGAGGTTGTAGTACCATCCGGGAGGTCTGTAACAATTGCATAGTACATGTAAGCTGTTTCCGTACCATGGTTCTGTGTCACATTAACTGTAACATAGCCAGGTGTAGTTACATTGAAGGTTGCAGACTTCTTAGTCGGATCATTTGATCCAAGGTTTGAGTAATCTGCTACTTGTTTGGTTGAAGCAGGTGCAACCGTATTAGAAGTTTGTTGAGAACTTGCGGCTTCTGCTCCTGTTGGGATAATAAAAGATGCAGTGAGTAATGCGAGCAAAGCTGCTTGAGCAAACTTTTTCAAATCTATCATCTCCTAGTTTCTGGATTTAATTAAACAATACATATATATACAAAATCTAGCAATATTTTCTTTTGTGAAATACTATATTTAATAATTAAAGCATAAATAAACCAACGCAACTATTTGGCTTCCCAACAAAGATAAACAAAAGCAAAACAAATTAGTTCAAAAAATTCAGAACCCGTCCCTATTTTAAGAACACTCAGTTTAGACGATTTATAATCACTCAATGGTTACACAAGTATATGTCCGGTGATCCCTGGTAAGAGCAGAGGTTTTCTTGGGATGATTAGAAGTGAAGAGGCATATCATTTCCGCCTCTTCATGCGTTTTAAAAGTCTTAAATTCACAAGCTACTCGTCTTATTCCATTTACGACTTCGTCATATGAGTCTATGACAAATAATAGCGCCCAATCAAACGGATAAATGTAATGAAAAATCCGCCCAGAAATCTGAGCGGATTCAGGCTGTCGAGAAAAACACAGTCAGGGGTGCTTTTTTATTATTTCGTGGACGTATCAATAGGTGAAATACCCCAATATATTTATTGGGAAAGATGAATTATTTATATACTTCACTGTGTATGTCCCAGGCTGAAGGCAAAAGTTTTTCTCATACGTGCCTATCCCAGTAATCCCGTCAAAGGAATAGATTTGCCCATTGTTCCCTAGCAGATTCACCGATGTGTTTAAAAAACCGCTATTTTGGGAATTTGCTGGAACTTGATTGACATTTAGCTTCCCGCACACAGTTGAATTGAGATTCACCTGAAAAGGGGCATCCTTCCAATAGCTGTTGGCTTCCAAACCATTATGCCAAAAATTAAATAAATAATTTTGATTTGCCTGAACTTTATTTGGCTGGTTAACCTTGCTTACTTCATTTGATGCCGCTTGTGTTGAACTTGCTAGTGTAAATACCATCATTACTGCCATCATACCTTTTACAAACCTTTTCTTTAACATCGTACCACTCCTTAGATTAGTTAGGGTTTTCCTTACACTTCCATAAATCTAACCTGTTTACTTTTTGTCTATTAATTTCATCACATCCTCTCTTTCCCTTTATTTGAAAAAAGCCTTGGCAATAAGTCGTAGAGGTCGAGACAAGCATGCTTTTATATATTAATACGGATGTATTGGAAAAAAGTTACAAATCATTGTGAAAATTTAAAGATAGGTAGAAACGTTGTCCAGTTCGATCAAAGTTTCATAACTGGACGAAGAGTAGAAGGCTACGCTCTCCCGTATTCGTCGATTTTATTTTAGTTGGCTAGAAAATAACCCGTCCCTGTTTTAAGGAGACGGGCAAATACCAGAGTCAGTTTGGTCAGCTTGGTGGAAAAATTCATTCCCAAAAATCTAGGATCGTTTTTTGCACTATGTTCTCGTAACCATCTGTGATTGAAGGAAAAATGCCTTTGCTTTTACAGTGAGATCACAGCACGTATCTAAAAATGAATAGTATTTTTTGTTTGATAGGAAGGGAGAAGGAATTATTATGTAATTATGGAACCTAAGAGGAGGTGAGAGATTGCCCGGTTTTACAATTCCAACAGCAAGTTATGTCAAGGACATTGATTCCTATATCACTTGCTTCAGTTTCAGATGAGAATCTACTAGGTACTGTTACTGAAGCTATAGAAGACTATGAAGGAAAGGCATTTGCAGCAAGGAAAGTTGAGCCTTACTGATCCTACGACATTAGACGAAAATAATTTATCCTGGAAGAACCAAGAGAAAGCAGGTGGAGTTATGAAAAAATTGATTGCTGTTTCTGTTGCTACAATTGCTTTGTTAGTGGGAGGAGCATTTTCTTATAAAGAATTAAGTACTACTGAAAAAGATTATTCAGTTGCTATGAATCAGGCCGATTTTATTTTGTTTGAAAATATTGAAGAGGTTGAAAAGTACTCGGGCTATATAGTGCAAGCTGGATTTACTGGAAAGAGATCATTAAAAGAATGGAATCTTGGCGAAGGTGATGTAAAAGCTGCTTCTGAGTCCGAAGTAAAAATACAGAAGGTTCACAAGGGAAGTCTTAAAGAAGGAGATACAATCTCTGTATATGAGCCTGCTTATTTCGAGGGTGATGTTTTTGATACAGTGGAAGGTTATAATCTCATGAATGAAGAAGGTACCTACGTATTATTCTTGAGAGATACAGGTGATAAAGAAGGATATGCAATTATTGGAATGTATCAAGGCAAATACGATATCAGTGCAGGTATGCAGAATACAAAGGCTAAAAAAGCACAACCAACTGATACGTACCGTAGTTTAGAGGAAAGTGAATATTTTGGTGAAAATGTTGAGCAGTTTAATAAATTGAAGAAAGAAGTTTTAGAGAAATATAATTAACGATTAGCTAAATGGTCTTCTTTCAGCATAGATCAGCGTCTTCAAAAATTCGAGGCACCATCCTGTTATATAGGAGGTGCCTCATCGTGTTATTTGGTATATTCCATCACTTCAAACGATTGAATCTTGCTGAAAGTTACATAATCTTTTCTAGAAGTAAATGGTCCTTTGTTAAAGTCCTTATCGAACATATATGTTTCTTTGCCACGTCCATCTGCACGGCCATTGTACCAAGTGATGAAGTCCTGTACTTCGGATGTAGTTAAATCGAACTCTTTCTCGAGGCCACTGATCATTTTAATAACAAGGAGAGCGTTATCACCGGTGGGTTCAGGATTTGGTTCAGGATTTGGTTCAGGATTTGGCTCTGGCTCTGGCTCTGGAGATTCACTAACTTTCGCCATCATTTCCATTTCGCCGATTGTGACAAAGTTGGAGTAACCATTGTTCTCAGCAATATTAATCCGATATTTAATATAGTTATTTGGATTGTCGAAATAGAATTCCTTTTTTACACCAATTGCCCAATTTGAAATATTTTTTTGAGTATCTAAGATTACCCACTTTGAACCATCCCAGCCTTCAAAGGTCCATGTTTTTGGTAACTCACGAATCCCATCTATATTATTGAGTCTGGGCTTAATAGTATATTTCTGTATCTTTTGGGGAGTGGAAAATTCATATGCTAACCAACCTGTAACAGTGCCTTGGACAGTTCCCCATCCATACGCAGAATCGGTATCATCGAATGCAGCAAAAGGTAGGTGATTATTACTCCAATAAGAACTTGCACTTGCAATACCATTCGGTTCTGTGTTGCTGGTCATTTTAGGAATTAGGTCATCTGTATACTGATCTTCTGCAAAACCAATGGACTGACCAGAAAATATAACAGAGATGAAAAGTGCAAAACTTAAGATTAGCTTACTGTACTTCTTTACAGAATTCATAAAAGCCTCCTTGAACTGTTAAATATGGATAATTTACCTTAGGAATATATTACATTTTCTTAATTCGAGCAAAACAGTAAAAGGAATAAATTCAAATCAAAGGAATAATCAGTTGAAAAGTTCAATATATGTTCAAGAAAACAGCAAACCCGTCCCTGTTTTAAGGAGGCGGGTTTGCTTGGGATTGACCATACAAGAAGAGCAAATTCACATACACACCTAAACAGCCATATCATAATCAAAGACATTTGCATCGTATAACACCACATGCATTTTTTAACCTGTATTTATGTTTGGAGTGAAGCATTTCAATGAGAGAATAGGTGCCTGTATTCCTGTAAGAAAGGGTGAATCCAATTTGGCCTGCCCATTTTTTCAGCCCGCAGTCGAATATGATACGGGAGGGACATCTCCTTCCAGCATTACTTCTGCTGATTTTAATGGAGACAGTATTATAGACCTGGCTGTAGTGGATATTGGGTCCAATGATGTTTCCATTCTTCTTAACAATGGGTCCGGCGTGTTTTCCGTATCGCAAACGATACCCTTCAATACTTTGTTCCCTGGGTCTTTATTAGGGCAAATTGCAGCAGCAGATTTTAATGGAGATGGGCACATTGATTTGGCTGTAACGGATCAAACTCCCAATGACCGCGTTTTTATCCTTTTGAATAACGGGGATGGCACCTTTGCTGCACCCGTAGCTTATAGTACAGGTGTGTTTCCTGCTGTTTCGCAATCTTTTGCTATTGCTACAGGGGACTTTGATGGTGTAAACGGTGTGGACTTAGCTATAGCAAATGTAGGCCAAATTACAGGAACTAGCTTCATTACTGTCTTGTTGAATAATGGATCAGGTGTATTTACCATGGCGCCAGGAAGTCCTTTTGCCACTACCCCTGGTTTGGCCCCTTTTGATATTGTAGCGGCCGACTTTAATGGAGATGGCAAGCTTGATCTGGCCACTGCCAATCGGGACACGAATGATATAACGATATTTAACGGGAATGGGGACGGTACGTTCCAAACTCCTGGAGTGAGTTTCTCTGTACTTCCAGGGGGAGCATCCCCACTTAGCCTTGTAGCAGCTGACTTAAATGGTAATGGGTCTATCGATATTGCTGTCGCTAATATTGCTACGAGTAATGTAACCGTCTTTCTAAACAATGGGTTCGGTTCTTTTACAGAAGCAGCAGGAAGTCCCTTTTCCTTGGGCACTGATGCCTTTCCTTTTGATATAACGGCGGCTGATTTTAATTGTGATGGAGCCATTGATTTGGCTACCCCAAATGCAGGTTCTGATAACGTTTCTGTACTCATAAACAACGGAACAGGAGGATTCTCGACTCCCTTTCAGTTCCCTACAGGAGCAGGTCCTTTCAGCATTACAGTAGCTGATTTTAACGGAGACGGAAGAGTTGACATCGCTACGGCAAACGAGGGTTCGAACAATGTTTCTGTTTTGCTCAATGGCTGTGTGCAGCCACCGACCTGCCCACCTGACATGGTAGTACCCTGCCCTATCGTAAACTATTCAACACCTGTTGCCACCTGCCCCGGAGTCACTGTTACCTGTTCGCCGCCTTCCGGATCGCTTTTTCCAGTGGGAGATACTGTTGTCACCTGTACGGCACAAGATATATTTGGGAATACGGAAGTATGTTCATTTACCATCACGGTTATTGACGAGCCTCCAACCATCACTTGCCCTGAGGATATCACAGTCCCTGTTTTACCAGGGAGAACTTCCGCTACGGTTACCTATGAGGTCACTGCTACTGATACTTGTGGGGTAACCTCAATTACTTGTCATGGGATGACACGTTCCTTTTCCCCTCCTGCCCCCATTGCAGTTGCAACTTTTACCATGGACTTTCCTGTAGGGATGACGATGCTCACCTGCACAGCCAGGGATCAGTCAGGAAATACGGCTTCTTGCAGCTTTGTGGTTACCGTCACCTTTGGAGTCCCCAACAGTATTCAGCCGGAAATCATTCGCGTAAAAAAAGTGTATGATTGGGTTGTCCTTCAATCTAATTTTAGGCTCATACTGGATTTGAATCATAGTCGTGATGATCAAGGTAATCAAAAATGATGGAACCCGTCACCTTACAAAGGGACGGGTTTTCTTCGTTGTTTATGGTCTAATGGATATGGCTTTATTTCTTTAACCGGTATGGAACCGTAGCAATTTTTACATCTTGGCGGGCGAATAAATACGCGCGGATCAATAAGCTCGTTTGGTTATGAAGTAAGTTATGCCACCAGCGCTTGGTAATAAACTGTGGAATCATGACAGTAACATGGTCTGTTTCTGCCTTTTTCCATTCAACCGTATCAATAAACTTAAACAAAGGTCTTATTATACTGCGGTAATGGGAACGCAGGACAATCAAACGTATTCCCGGATTCCAGAGCTCCCATTTTTCCTCCATTTTTTTCATGTCTTCATCACTGAACCCGACGTAGACCGCGACAATGTCGTCTGACAAGGATTGCGCATAACTAATGGTGTTTTTCACCACCTGTGAAATCCCTGCCACAGGAATAACGATGACACTCCCTTTGGGTTCGGGCTTTTCTGTTTCCATATCGAGTCGTAGCTCATTTGCTAAATCTCTATAGTGCTGATTTATCTTCCTAAAGATGAAAATGACGATAGGAAGGAACACAAAAATCGGCCACACCTGTGTGATTTTTGTAATGAAAAAGATCAGGCAGATGGTAAGGGTCGTAAGCATTCCTAACGTATTAATAATGAAAGGTGTGAACCACCCTCGGGGCTTTTTGGAAATCCAGCGTTTCATCATTCCTGCTTGTGACAAGGTAAACGGTATAAAAACACCGAGCGCATACAAAGGGATTAAGTTTTCCGTTTCACCTTTAAACGCGATCACTAATAGGGCAGAAAGAACAGCCAAGAAAATAATCCCGTTTGAAAACCCAAGACGATCTCCTCGAACCATGAACATGTTTGGCATAAATCTGTCCTTGGCAAACATAAAGGCGAGTAAAGGAAAGGCTGCAAAAGCAGTATTAGCCGCCAGGAATAAAATAAGCGCTGTAACAGCTTGTATCGAGTAATACATGATTCCTCGTCCAAAAACAGTAGAAGCGATTTGAGATACCACTGTTTCCTTAGGATTCGGTGAAATACCATACAAATAGGCCAACAGGCTAATGCCCATGAACATAACTCCGAGGATAAGTCCCATCATGATAAGAGTTAATGCTGCATTTTTGGGTGCGGGGTCCCTGAAGTTGGGAATGGCATTGGATACGGCTTCTACCCCTGTTAATGCGGAACACCCTGAACTAAATGCTCTCAATAGAAGAAATAAGGTTATACCTGGAACAACTGCCCCATATTCTGGGGGATGAGTTTGAACATTCCCCACCAGCCATTGATATCCGCCGCCAATAATTAGGACAAGCATGGCGAAAACAAACAAATAAACAGGATACATTAAAATCGTTGCGGATTCTGTGATTCCCCGTAAATTTAATACCGTCACGATGGCAATCATGAACAGTGCAATCAGAACGCGATGTTCATGGAGGACTGGAAATGCCGAAGTAATAGCGTCTGTAGAAGCAGACGTACTAACAGCAACCGTTAAAATGTAGTCCACGAGTAAAGAGCCACCTGCAATCAGTCCCGTAGTCGTTCCTAAATTGTCCTTGGCGACAATGTATGCTCCACCGCCTGTTGTATAAGCAAAGATGGTCTGGCGATAAGACAAAATGAGGATGGTTAAAAGACAGACAACCGCAATGGAGATGGGGAGAGAGTACCACATCGCTACTGCTCCCAAAGAAATTAACACGAGAAGAATTTGTTCTGTTCCGTAAGCGACAGAAGACAGAGCATCAGATGAAAGTACCGCCAAAGCCTTTACTTTATTTAACTTTTCTTCGGCAAGCTCACTTGATTTCATAGGTCTACCGAGTAAAAATCGCTTGAATTCTGAGATCATGCGTAGTCCCCTTATCTGGCATTTCTCGTTAGTTTTCCCTCTACCACATGAAAATTAGTCAAATGATGAAGTCCATTAAAAGAAGGAACCTGAATAGCTGATGATCGAATAATACAAATACCATAATGTCAAAACTAAAAATTGACATGACACCAACGAGATGAGGGGTGTTTCTTGATGACAACAAGTAAAACGAATCCTAAGGTTGATGAATTTTTAGGCAAGGCGAAAAAGTGGAAGGCAGAATACGAGAAGTTGAGAAGGATTGTTCTGGACTGTGAGTTGACCGAAGACTTCAAGTGGATGCATCCCTGTTACACGTTTGAGAAAAAAAACATCGTTTTAATACATGGATTTAAAGAATATTGTGCGCTACTGTTTCAAAAAGGTGCTTTGTTAAAAGATCCAAATGGGATTCTCATTCAACAAACGGAGAATGTACAGGCTGCTCGTCAGATCCGGTTCACCAGTGTGGAAGAAATCATGGAAATGGAATCTATTTTGAAGGCCTATATTCAGGAAGCCATTGAAGTTGAAAAAGCCGGTTTGGAAGTGGACTTTAAAAAGCATGAAGAATATGCCATTCCTGAAGAATTTCAAAATAAATTGGATGAAATCCCTGACTTGAAAACTGCCTTTGAAGCATTGACTCCGGGACGGCAAAGAGCCTACCTGCTTCATTTTTCAGCACCCAAACAAGCCAAAACGCGAGAGTCAAGGGTTGAAAAATGTATGCAGCAAATTCTCGAGGGAAAGGGATTAAATGATTAATGGAAAGAAAAGAGGCGGAAACTACCGCCTCTTTTTCGTGCTTCGCCATAGGGCTCGTTACATTTTGAAAAAAAATACGAAGAAAACCGAACCTTTTTTCGATCGAGAGACAATATAGGGTGTAAGCTGCTTAATCAGGAGGGCCCTCTGAATGCAAAACGAAGAGATGTATCAATTACTTATAAAAATGAAAGAGGGTGATCAACAAGCGTTTCATACGATGTATGACGCCACCTTTCAGGACGTCTACCGGACCGTTTCCTTTCTGGTAGATCATAAGCAGGATCGGGAAGATGTCATGAATGAAATTTATATGCAAATGTGGACCTCACTTGCTAATTACGATACGAACCGTCCTTTCCAGTTTTGGCTGCATGGCCTGGTAATCCGTCAAGTGCAGAGATTTCGGGTCAAGAGCTGGAGGAGATTCCGCATTTTTGAACGCATTCGTGCCTTCTCCCACGATGAGTCTTATTTGGATGAACATACAGCGTTGATGGATGGTACAAACCAAATGATATCTCAGTCCATACGAGAACTGACCGACAAACAGCGGACAGTGATTATCTTCCGCTTTTATCACGACTATACGCTTGAGGAAATTGCGACTTTGCTTGATATTCCGCTGGGTACAGTGAAGTCCAGATATCATGCTGGCCTCCAGGCGCTTCGAAAAAACATAGGGAATCTCCCCGTGGAAAGGATGGAAAAGATCAATGACTATTGAACGCAAAATCCGTGAACATCTGCACGAAGAGGCACAAACGATGGAGTGCCCGCCGGCCATTTCCAAACGAATCGAACAATCCTATTCTCACTATTTGCAACGAAAAAGGAGCGAAATAACGATGAAAAAACGATTAATTGGTGGATTAGTTGCTGCTGCGATTTTGATTCCAACCGCAGCATTTGCGTCCCCTGTTGTGATTGACATGCTTACTCGAGCACCAATAACTTCTGAACAAGTCAAGCTGGATGAGGCTGGAAAAGCAACACTTGAGAAGCTGTATCGTGCCATTCCTGAAACAAAATCATTTGAGATTATCGAGGCAAGCTACCTTGGAGACCCCAATGATTCAACCAAAAAGGTCCAATTAAGCATCGTCTTGCAGGAAAAAGGGGGAACTGGCAAAAAGATTACCCTCCATACAAACGGTATTACGGATGAGATTCAAGACCTGACGCAAGAGAATTGGGAGCCGAAAGAGAAAGCACTCATTACGTTATCCGATCAGGAAATCAAGGGGAAGGTAGATCAGCTCATTGATAAATTGTATGGCAACATCAAAGATTACGAGGTTGCCATGGAGCAAATGGACAATCCAAATCAAAAAACATTTATCTTGAATTACACCAAGAAGGGATCAGAAGGATTTGAAGGAGGGGGTTACCAAGTATTTGTTCAGGGTAATTCAATTAGTCTTTCTCCGGTAGCTCCTGAACCAAATACGGGAGTAGAAGGCTATTTCTCATTAAATGGTAAGCCTGATTATACTGCTGATAGCTTCTTAAACGATGAAAAACTGTTTGCTTTACTAAAAATGAGCCCGAAAGAGTTAAAAGAAGAACTAGCAAAGGGAAAAACTGTTGTGGAGATTGCAGCATCGAAAAATATCTCGAAACAACAAGTGATTGATGTGATTGCAAGAACACAGGCTGAAGGACAGCTTCAAGATGGGAAAAATAAAGTAACGATCAGCGATGAGTTACTGAAACAAATGATGAAAGAAATTGAACCAAAAGTCGTACACGTAATTGAACACAAAACGGAAACGGAATGGAAGTAATAGAGAAGAGGCGGGAAACCGTCTCTTTTTTCGTTAAAAATAAAGTTGTGCGTCCGCCTACGGGAAGATTCTTGATGGCGACGTATACTGTAACGTACATTTTGACTTCATGCTAAAGTCAATCGAAAGGAGAGGTCGCCGTGGCAATTGGACAGATGACTCGGGTCAGCTTGCCGTACCCCTCTACATGGGAAATTCAAGCGAGCTTCGGTGGAAGACCAACCACGTTGGGCACATTGGTGATATCCAATGTCTCGAATGGCAGGGTCAGCGGTACCGTTAATTTCCGTGGTACTCCGACTCCCATACAAGGAAGTTGGGATGAGAGGTCCAGGCAAATCACGATTGAATCACCTTATGCCAATTTTGTTGGCACCTTGGCTTACAAAGAAGAGCCAACAATTGGGTTGCGACATTATGTATTACGAGGATCGGTTCGAATGAAGCCCCCATCTGTGCGGGCAGGAGAAGTGGGAACATGGACGGCCGTTACGCATTTACCGCTGTAAGGAAAAAGGAGGCACCTTCCTGTTAGAAGAAGGTGCCTCCTTTTGTAATGTGCGGTTACAGTTTATTGCGTGATTCCGAGCATTTGCTTCATATCTTCTTGAGCATCACCAATCAACTGAATATGGAACAAGTCTTGTAATACTTGCAGAACACCGGGCTGAATGAACTCAGGCAATTTTGGGCCGATCCGTATATCTTGTATCCCTAGGCTAAACAGACCGAGCAGGATGGCAACCGCTTTTTGTTCAAACCAGGAAAGAACGATACTTACCGGCAGCTCGTTCACTTCACATTCGAAGGCATCGGCTAATGCAGCCGCAATCGTAATGGTAGAAACCGAGTTATTGCACTGTCCCAAATCGATATATCTTGGGATGTCGGTACCTGGCACGGTGCCGAAATCTACATCGTTAAAACGGAATTTTCCGCAGGAGGTCGTAAGAATGACTGCTTCTGGTGGTAAGGACGTAGCCAATTCACGGTAATACTCGCCTCCCTTGCCAGGAGCGTCACAACCTGCGATGACGAAGAAGCGTTTGATCTTTCCTTCCTTGACTGCCTGAATAATTTCAGGGGCGATGCCCAGAACCGTTTTATGATGATACCCGGTCGTCAGTGTCAGTTCCGATTCGATGGAAACCTCAGGAAGAGACAATGCCTTTTCAATGAGCGGCGCAAAATCGTTTTCTTCGATTTTCGTTACATTTTCCAAACCGGTTATATCATACGAAAAGAAACGATCGGCGTAGCTGCCTCGAATAGGCATCACACAGTTTGTTGTAGCCAGGATAGCGCCGGGAAACTTCTCAAACAACTGGCGTTGATCGTACCATGCTTTCCCGATGTTCCCTTTCAAATGAGGATATTTCTTCAGTGCGGGATAGCCATGTGCAGGCAGCATTTCGGAATGCGTATATACATTGATTCCTTTGCCTTCTGTCTGTTTTAACAGCTCTTCGAGAGCAAACAGATTGTGCCCCGTAACAACGATGCATTTTCCTTCTATTTTGTTTTGCGAGACTGTGATTGGCTGCGGCACTCCGAAATGATCCGTATGAGCCCGATCCAAAAGCTCCATGACTTTTATCGCGGCCTTCCCTACTTTCATGGCCATTTGCAAATGTTCGTCCAAGTTGAAATTCACATTCGTCAATGTAAAATAAAGAGCTTCCTGTGTAATCCCGTCCACTTCAGGATCGATATATCCCAGTTGTCGAGCATGTGTCGCATAAGCTGCAATCCCTTTTAAAGCAAAAATAATGGTATCCTGAATACTCGCAAGATCTTCATTCTTTCCGCAAACGCCGATGACCTTACAACCACCTGTTGGAGTCTGTTCACATTGATAACAAAACATGTATAATCCACTCCTTCGATCCAAGATTTCGCTTTGATTATAAGCGGATTGCTTGGAAGGAGCTGTGATTAAAATCACAACGAAACCAAACTTTGCCTCTTATCATAGTGGATGAAGAAGATTTCCCAAGTGAGGGGTGTTGTTTATGGTACGAAAATGGCAGTTGCCATTACAGACGTTGAGTCTTACGGTCGGTTTCATGGTATGGGTCATTCTGTCATCGCTCATGCCTTTTATCAAAGAAACCGTACCCATGAGTCCAAGCGAAGTGGCGTGGGTGACAGCGATTCCTGTTCTTCTTGGATCGCTGCTGAGAATCCCAGTTGGATATTGGAGTAACCGATTTGGCGCGAGGCTATTATTTAGCATCAGCTTTCTCTTGCTGCTGGCTCCTGTTTTCTATATTAGCCAGGCGACCACGTATACCGATTTGTTAATCGGCGGGTTATTTATAGGGATAGGCGGAGCGGTGTTTTCCGTTGGTGTCACGTCTCTACCTAAATACTATCCGAAAGAGAAGCATGGTTCTGTAAACGGAATCTACGGTATGGGGAATATTGGTACAGCGATCACGACGTTTTCAGCGCCAGTTCTGGCTAAATCGTTTGGATGGGCAACCACTGTACAGATGTTTATGCTATTGCTTGTGGGATTCGCAGTGCTTACCTTCTTGATGGGGGATAAAAATGAACCTAAGGTAGTGACTCCTCTTGGTCAGCAGATAAAGAGTGTCTACAAAAACGAAAAGCTGTGGTTGATCAGTTTGTTCTACTTTATTACGTTTGGTTGCTTCGTTGCTTTCACCGTGTATCTCCCGAACTTTTTAGTGAGCCATTTCCAACTGGATAAAGTAGATGCAGGTATGAGAACAGCAGGGTTCATTCTTTTGGCGACACTTGCAAGACCATTGGGAGGTTGGCTTGGAGATAAGTGGAACCCCTTCAAGGCGTTGATGATTGTGTTTGCCGGGCTCGCCTTGTCTGGTCTTGTCTTATCGTTTTCGCCATCGATTTTGATGTATACAGTAGGGTGCTTGTTGGTAGCGGCATGTGCCGGAATCGGTAACGGTGCTGTGTTCAAATTAGTGCCGATGTATTTCTCGCGACAAGCGGGGATTGTAAATGGGATCGTATCTGCTATGGGGGGATTAGGAGGATTTTTCCCGCCGTTGATCCTAACGCTGTTATTTAATCTGACCGGGCATTACGCGATCGGTTTCATGGCGTTATCGCAGTTTGCACTGGTGAGCTTGGTCTTGGTGATGTGGATGTTTTACCAAGAGAAGCTGCAGCTCGCCGCCACCATTATGGAAAAGACGGGAGAGGCGATACTGATTACCGATACGCGAGGAGTCATTAAAAGTGCGAACCACGCTTTTACGAAAGTGACTGGTTATGAGATGAATGAAGTGATTGGCAAGTCCCCCAATATTTTAAAATCAGGCAGGCAGAATGCCGATTTCTATCAAAAGATGTGGGACTCGATCAAGAAGAATGGCTATTGGCAAGGAGAGATCTGGAATCGTCGGAAGAATGGGGATCAGTATCTCCAATGGTTAACGATTAGCGCGATTCTGGACGATGCAGGTGAAGTCGAGTACTATGCTGGCATGTTCAGCGAGCTAGTGGAGCAAAGACATGGATAAAGAAGCTTGAATCACGGATGAAAAAAAGTCTTGGACGGACAAGTCCAGGACTTTTTTTGTGCAGGAAAGTATGTAGACTTTGCTCACATTTGACAAATATCAGGTGGGCAATCATCACAATAAATCGCTTCTTTTAAATAGGCAAGGTCCTTAATCAAGATATGCCCGTGGGGAAGCAGATCGATGGAATCCTGTTTTTTTAGATCGGAAAGCATCCGGTTGACACTTTCTCGTGTCAGTCCAATGAATTGTGCCAAATCGCGATTGGTAAGGGAAAGGTCGATGAGGATTCCGTCGGGGTGTGGCTTGCCGTACGTGTTACTCATGCGGATTAGCGTGGAATACAAGGCGCCGATTTTGCCATTGAGTAGCAAATCGCGAAATTTGGACTGCATCCGCCTGTTCATCAATCCCATCCAACGCAGGAAGTCTACGCAAAATTGGCCGTTTTTGATGAGCATTTTTTCCAACCCTTGTCGTGGGATGATCCATACCTCACCCTCCATCAACATGGTTCCTGTGGAGGTGTACGTCAATTCCTGTTCGAATAGCCCGGAAACGCCAACTAGCTCTCCTGCACCAAATACTTGCAGTGTTAATTCTTTTCCATCGTTCGTGTTTTTTGTGAGCTTGATTTGGCCCGACGAAATTAAGAATAGCTGATCGGCTCTTTCACCATCCAAAAACAGAACGGCTCCGGGAACGAAATTTTTCCGAACAGAAAACGTTTCAAGGCAATTCACAAAATCGGAAGAAATCTGCTCGACAAACGTTGTACCATTTCCGGTCATGTGGGTCCCCCTTACAACAAGGATATATAGGTAACTCATTATATCATCCGTAAACAATAGTTTGGGAAGAGAAAATCGTCCTGATTGTGGCAGTGGTGTGAGGTAAATCACAACCTGGGTTTCGAGCTGTTGCTACAATGGTCTCGAGCGAAAGGAAAAAATGAGCAGCAGCAGGGAGGGTGTTGTATGAATTATCTATTTGCTTCCAAAGTGGCGAAGCGTGCTTTTATCATCATTGCTTGCTTGTTCGTCCTAAGTTACGTGGGAACACGTTTTTTCACGCATATTGATTTGGCGCTTTACGGCTATATGGTGGGGACCCTTGTCTTTATCGGAGGTTTCCTTTATCGATTTTCTGCGTGGGCAGATCGCCCGCCAACGAATGTCATTTTGAAAAAGGGGCTACGCCTGCTCTTTCGTAAAAGCACGGCGAATACAGCAGTGGATCATCTGGCCATCTATCGCTTTATTTGGAATCGGGGATGGTACCGCTGGACACAGCACATTTTGCTGGGATGGGGATGCATCTTGGCCGCGTTTGTCACCTTTCCGTTAGTGTTTGGCTGGATGTACTTCACGATGACGGACAATGGCTACTATCAGGTCGTGTTCATGGGTGTGGATGTTCTGACCGTACAAGCGGATGGCTGGATTGCGTTTCTCTTTTACAACGCGTTGAACATTACTGCTTTTATGGTCATCGGTGGAGCAGTCATGGCCTTGTATCGCAGATTAAAGAACATGCAGGCACGGGCTGAACAATCCTTTGTCTACGACTTTTTGCCTTTATACCTGCTGCTGTTTATCAGCGTGACAGGCTTGATGTTAACCGCAAGCAACATGTTCTTAGGGGGCTTTGGGCACCCGGTCATATCAGTCACTCATCAATTTGCAGTGATTGTAACATTGATATATCTGCCATTCGGAAAACTGGCTCACATACCGTTCCGTCCCATGAGTGTGTTTGCACGCAATTATCGTGAGCACTATGGCGAGCAGGAAATGAAAAAGTGCAAAGTGTGCAGCAATGAGTTTGTTTCTGCGGAACAGTCGGCAGATGTAATCAACGTGCTGGGTAAAAACGAAATGGCTTTTCAAATGGAAGAAGGATTCCACTTGGCTGAACTTTGCTTGCCGTGCCGCAGAAAATACCGGATGTTCCGCTTTACAGGAGTTCCTACGCACGAGATCAATGCCAGGGAGGCAAATCAACATGCCAAAGGATAAATTTTTTAAAGTAATTGAAAACAAGATACATCCGAATGAGAAATTGGTCAGCACGCACTGCAGCTACTGCGGTATGCAATGCGGGATGAATCTGCGTGTAGATACAACGACGAACAAGATTATTGGAGTGGAGCCACGATACGATTTTCCTGTCAATCTGGGGAAGATGTGCCCAAAAGGGGTGACGGCTTATCAGCAGGTGAATCATCCGGATCGGATACAGCGGCCGTTGATTCGAACAGATGCTTCATTAAAAGGCACGGCGGAAGGCTTTCGGGAAGCGTCATGGGAAGAAGCGCTTGACTTGATCGTTTCCAAGTTCAAGGAGTTGCAGCACAACTATGGCAAAGATACCTTGTCTGTTTACTCTGGCGTTTCCATGACGAACGAAAAATGCTACCTCACGGGTAAGTTTGCGCGGGTTGCCTTGCAAACTCGCTATATCGACTATAATGGCCGCTTCTGTATGTCCTCCGCAGCGGCAGGATTGAATCGAAGCTTGGGGATTGACCGCGGTTCTACTATTCCTTGGACGGACATTCACCAAACAGACTGCTTGTTTTTGGCCGGATCAAACGCGGCCGAGTGTCACCCAACCAGCATGTTCCGTATTTGGGAAGTGCAAAATCGAGGCGGCTACCTGATCGTAGCCGATCCAAGGGAAACGCCTTTGGCACGTCGCGCTGATATCCACTTGGATCTGCGGCCTGGTACGGATTTGGCGCTGGCAAACGGAATCGTTCATCTCCTGATCGAGAATGGACATATAGATGAAGACTTTATTCGAAATCATACGAATGGTTTTGAAGAAACAAAAGAAGTGGTTGCTACCTTCACACCGGAGTATGTCAGCGAAATAACAGGAGTTTCGGTGGAGAAGATTGTGCGGGCTGCCGACATTTTCGGGAGGGCACCCGATGCAATTGTGATGTTTTGCCGTGGTGTGGAACAGCAGGCGAAAGGAACGGATAACGTATCGGCCTATACGAACATGTCACTCGTCACAGGCAAGATTGGCCGCCCAAAATCAGGGGTAGCAACCCTTACTGGTCAAGGAAACGGTCAAGGAGGGCGGGAACATGGGCAAAAAGCCGATCAATTGCCTGGCTACCGCAAGCTCGACAATCCTGAACATGTGCGTGAAATAGCGTGTGCATGGGGCATTCCCGCGGAAGAGATGCCGCAGAAAGGTGTCTCTGCCTATGAGATGTTCCAGCTCATGAAGGATAAAACGATTCGCAGCTTATACTTACTCTGCTCCAATCCTGTGGTAAGTGCGCCAAATCTAAACCATGTTCGAGAGTCCCTGAAAAGTCTGGATTTTATGGTTTGCTGCGACTTTTACTTGTCCGAATCAGCTGAATACGCTGATGTCGTTCTTCCCGTTACGACTTGGGCAGAGGACGATGGAACGACAACCAATCTCGAAGGGCGCATCATTCGTCACCGTCAGGCACAGGAATGGTTTGCCGAATCCAAGCCTGACTGGTGGATTCAGATCGAAATCGCCAAAAGAATGGGGCGCGGAAAATTCTTTACTTACTTGAAGTCTCCTCAGGATATTTTCAATGAAATACGTCAGGTCTCCAAAGGCGGAGTAGCTGACTACTACGGCGTCACCTACGAGAAAATTGATCAAAACAACGGTGTTTTCTGGCCGTGCCGCGAGGAAGGCGATGAGGGACAGCCACATTTATTCCTCGATAAAAAATTTTATCACCCGGATGGCAAAGCCAAAATATGTGCGCTGCCTTACCGTCCGCCAGCGGAGGAGCCGGATGAAGAATATCCTTTGCGGTTAACGACGGGACGAGTTGTGTTCCACTATTTGTCCGGGAACCAGACAAGACGAATCCCGTTTTTGAAGGACATGTATCCTGATCCGCTGCTTGAGGTTCACCCAAAAACAGCGACACGTTACGGTATTGAACACGATGAGCTGGTCACTCTGAAAACGAGAAGAGGAGAGGCGCAGTACCGCGTGAAAGTGATCGAGGCGATTCGGGAGGATACGGTGTTTGTTCCGTACCATTGGGGAAAAGCGCAGTCTATCAATCTGCTGACCAACCCGGCATTGGACCCATATAGCAAAATGCCAGAGTTTAAAGCGTGCGCCGCGAAAATCATCAAGCACAAACATGGAGGAGTTCGCCATGGGTAAACAAGTCTTATACATCGAAATGGATAATTGCATAGGTTGTCGAAGCTGCTTGGCGGCGTGTACACAGTGTGGAGGTCACGACAGCCGAAACCGAAACTACGTACTGGATGTCGACCCGTTTATCAGCAGACAAACGATTCCCCTCATGTGCTTTCATTGTGTCAATCCTGCTTGCGCCCGCAGCTGTCCTGCTCAGGCGATTCAAATCGCAGATAATGGGGCCGTATTGTCAGCTTTGGTAGAGAAATGCATCGGTTGCCAAAATTGTACGATTGCCTGCCCCTATGGGATTCCTAAATTTGATGAAGAGCAGAATCTCATGTACAAGTGCGATCTATGCTACGACCGTACGAAAGAGGGAATCCCGCCGATGTGCGCTTCGGTTTGCCCGACAAACACCTTGCAGTGGATTGAGGAAGCAGAGCTGGAAGAAAAACGGGCACAGATTCCTTTGGCCAATGGCAAATGGACTGCCAGCCACGACCCGGATGTGCTGGAAGGCGAAACCAATGTGAAAATTAGCCTGCCTGGCATTCTGCAGGGCAAACAGAAGCTATTCTAGAGGGGAGATATACCTTATGGAGAACGAGAAAACCCGCCCCATTCCGTTGAAGGATGACAATTACACGCATAACATCAATCGTTCCAATGAGCGTAGTCTGGATCGACGGAGTTTTATGAAAACAATGGTAGGAGCGGCCGGTCTTTTCGCGGCATCTACGCTGCCATGGGGAGCATTAGCTGCCAAGGAGCTGATGAGTTCATCCAGCAAGTCGTATCCCACACAAAAAATCGCGAATCTCAGCGATATAAAGCCCGGAGATGCGATTGAGTTTGCTTATCCAGGAGAGCATGACAGCGCGTTGTTCGTTTATGTGAAGGAAAAGGAATACAAGGCGTATCAAAATGCATGTACCCACCTACGTTGTCCGGTATTTTGGGACCGGGATGAGAAAGAGCTGCTATGTCCTTGCCATCACGGGAAATTTGATATTGCCACAGGTAATCCGCTCGCTGGTCCCCCAAGAAGACCACTTCCGGAAATTGTGCTTCAAGAGAAAGATGGAGCCGTATACGCTGTAGGGGTGAAGAAATATGAAGAGCAGCTATAGAGGTGTCATCCTATTAGCATTGATCTTGTTCGCCAGCATTGTTTGCACGCAGTACACAGTCAACATGTATCTTGCACAGCGATATATGGAGGTACTCTTGCTCAGCGGTGCAACGGTAGTGTTGTTCCCACTGGCATGGATGGTATTGAGAAAAGACCAGCGAGATCGAAGAGAGCAAGGGAAATAATCTGGGAAAGGAGTGTGATCAGTTGCCATGAATCCTAGTAAGCAAACGATTGCCGAGCTTCACCAGGAGCTGCCTGCCTTGGTGGATAAAAAAATGGGGATACTCATTCAAGATTTGGCGGATAATGCCGAACCACACAGTCCGGCTCTCTTGGAAAGGCAGCTGGCAAAATGGGAGATCACGGAGGATGAGGAGCATCTGCGACTCTATTTTAATCCTTGCCAGTTTGTTGCGATTCCCATCCAGAATGGACCGGTTGTTTTTTCGCAAGAGGATGACTGTATTCGCATGGTTGCTAGGGACAATCGGGGACAGCTAGCGTATCGCATTTCTTTTGGTAACTAACTCCCACTAGTAGATGGAGGGATTGTAATGGGACCACCGCCTATAGGATGTATGGGGATGATGCAGGAGTTTGAAGGGAGAAGGAAGCTGTGTCCAGCCCTGGAAAAACTGAAAGACGAGCACCTAGCATTAGCTGAGCAGATGAATGAGCTCGTACATCTGGCAAATAACCTGAAAGCTACTGCCGAACCTACGAAACGAAAAAAAGGCTTAACAGAGCTCCATGAGCTGGCGTCCTCGTTTCGGGCGGAACTGGAGAAACACTCCAGACGCGAGGAGGAAGACCTGTATCCCCTGATGGCTAACTATATCGAACGGGAGATGGGACCGATTGCTGTCATGGAGGAAGAGCATGATCTTATTCATGAAAGCCTGATGTCGTTCATGCGAATCGTAGAAAAGGAAAAGTCTGAACCAGTTGAAATAGAAGCGGTCCACACTCATTTGCTGAAGTCAATAGAAATCCTCATGGAACATTTCTTTAAAGAAGAGAGTGTCCTCTTCCCGATGGCAGAATACGTATTGAGTGACGCAGAGAAAGAGCAGTTGCGAGTACTGTTTCAAGCTTAGAAATCATGTAGCCCTCCTACTGGTAAAAGTGGGAGGGTGATTTCGTTTTCCGATTATATCCTATTGAGGGGAAATGTGCGTGTTGATACTGTCATTTGTCGGTTTCAATCAGATAAAATCAATCATTTACTAGTAGGGATTAATTAGAGGAGGAGGTGTTCAAAGTGCCGATTGTTAAACCTTATCTAACCTCATTGAGATTTACGTCCACCATGGGTGCTGGAACCGGTACTGGTGCTGCGTTTGCCATTGCGGCAACTGCATTTACCACTGACGCGGGCGCTGCTGCCACAGCATTTCCTGGTACGTTTGCTTTTTACAATCTCTACGTCAACGGTGTGCTTCAGGCAGGTAATACTTCCACAATCACAACAACAGCGATCACGATTCCAGGTGGAGATGCCGAAAACGGTGGTACACCCATAGTTGTAGAGTTTGTCGTTAACTAAGATGAATAGGATGGTGGCCCCAGGTGGATGGAATGTGCCTGGGGTTCACTATATGTGTAAATCGGAGTGAAGGGTCGAAGCACTTCGAGAAAGGACGAGTGATTTCATGAGGCGCTATGTCACACAGTCATACACCGTGAGGAGACAGTGTCTGCAAATCGTCCAGCCATTAGGTTGTCCCGGGATTTTTCCAGTAAAGCCCTCCCCCACATGTCCTCCCTGTCCCCCGTGTCCATGTACGCCTGGTATCATACGAACAGAAACCTATCAGTATACAGCAATATCAGATGGAGTCAAAAATGTGTATACCAACAGTGATGCTGTCATGCCATTCAGTACTTCCGGGATTCTGGATCCGAATGAAGTTTCGGTTATGAATCTATTCATCAATGGAATGCTACAACCTTCCAATTTGTATGTGGTCCAGCCGGGAGTTGTGATTCTGAGTGACATTCCTGTACAAGGGGTTCCTCTTATTCTTCAGTTCATCAAAATGATTCTCTCATAAATGGTAGCTTCCTTCTCGGGAAAAGGTCATGTCATACATACATGCCATTTTCCTTCCATGTTGTGCCCTTGATGGCGTACACGGCGCACATCAAGGAGGGTAGGCGAATATCATGGCGATATCGACTGAAACCGTACAGGAGGTATATTTCCATGTATCCGAGATACCCATACTACAGTTACAAAACTACTTGCGAAGAGACTCCCCTTACGTTTCCGCCTCAGCATCAGGATCGACAACCGGGGATGGAATACTTGATGGTCCCGCGACCGATTTTCGATAATCCTGACTATATCGGAAGCGGCAAGCTTCGGGGAAAGGTAGCGATTATAACGGGTGGAGATAGCGGGATCGGCCGTGCCGTAGCGGTTGCTTTTGCGAAGGAGGGGGCAGCCGTAGCGATTCCTTATTTGGATGAGCACATCGACGCCGAGGAGACTAAGCAAGTCGTTGAGTATTACGGAGGGCAATGTTTGCTGCTGCCGGGAGACTTGCGCGACGAGGCTTGGTGTCGGGAGGTAGTACGCCAAACGGTTGCTTGTTTCGGCAAAGTGGATGTGCTTGTTTTGAATCAAGGCGTACAGTTTCCACAAGAAAGCATTCTCCAGATAAGTCGCGAGCAACTGGAAGACACGTTTCGCACCAACCTTTTCCCCTTATTTTACATCACACAAGAGGCGTTGCCGCATTTGCAACCAGGCAGTTCCATCATTAGTACGGCTTCGGTTACTGCCTATGCCGGTCATCCGCAATTAGTTGATTATTCAGCAACCAAAGGGGCCATCGTCTCCTTTACCCGCTCCTTGTCCCTTCAATTGGTCAAGCAAGGCATCAGGGTGAATGCAGTTGCTCCTGGACCAATCTGGACTCCGCTGCAAGTATCCAGCTATTCGGCAGAATACATCACGACTTTGGGTGTCGACACGCCGATGCGTCGCGCAGGACAGCCGTTTGAGCTGGCTCCGACCTATGTCTACCTGGCCTCGGATGATTCGGGATATGTCACGGGCCAGGTATTGCATGTCAATGGTGGAACGATTACAGGGACGTAGCGGTGATTTAAAAGTCTCTCGTCTTCGATTTGGTAGGCAAGATCGCTTGCTCTCCCTTTTCATAGAAAGCCAGTAGAGTATGGACAAAACTCAATCTCGGCACGATTATATAGACCGCTAAGGCAGACCCAATGCTGATCAAGGCACCCACAATGACATCTGCCGGATAATGAACGCCTACCAAAATGCGAGAAAGCCCGACACAAACAGCAAGCAGCATCCAGAGTGGCCCCGTCGTCTTTCTAAAAAGCCAGTAGGTCATGCAAAAGGAAAAAAACAAGATCGTATGGTCGCTCGGAAATGAATTGTCGACCGCTTTTTGTACCAATTGATTGACATTCGCAAGCTCTGCGAATGGCTGATTATTCGCATGAAGGCTTCCAGCTACTTTCCCGAATAGCTCAGCGATGACAAACGTAAATGTCGCACAAACGACCATGATGCGATTCTCATGTTTTCTCGTAAACCAATACACCAAAGCGCTTAACGCCAGAATAAACACCGTATATTCCGCTACGTAAAAAGACACGGGATTGAGAGCCGGATACTCTTTCCCCAAGTCATTAATCAAGCGAAAATAGTGAATGTTGATTTCCATGCCATTCATTTTGGAGATCCCCCTTTACATGTAACAGGAGAATTTTAATCGATAAGAGAGAAATGGGAAATTGATTTACCTTACGAAATATTACAGGGTTGTAAGGTTGGTTCGGTAGCATCAAAAAAGAGACGGCAGAACCGTCTCTTTTTCATTGGGCAAAAGTTTTTTGTTTTTTGTTTTTGCCCGCTGCTTTGGGATAAATGTCTTTTTTGACAGCCTTTAATTTTCCGGCACGATCCATGGTCACGTTGATGGTATGATCCGGGGAAGTGTAAATGACAAGAACCTGTGTCTTGTTTTCCTGGACAGTAGAGGAGTTGATCTGTGAGAACTTGTATTTTTCTGCTTGCTTTCCAAACAAAAGCTTGAGGTGCTCCTTGCCTTTTTTGATCGCTTCCTCATCACTTAAAACTTCTTTCGAAGAGGGGAGTCCGTTTTGAATGTCGACGCTGATCAGCTCTCCCGTACTTGCGTTTACATGGACAACTCCGAAGTCTGGGGTAGTACCGTCTGGTTTGCTCGACAAGATCGCTTCCAGACGTTCGATCGGACCAGAAGTGGTGGTAACATTCTCTTTTACGATAGAGGTGATGTGATAGTTCTTCAGGTCAGGGATGGCTTCTTTGACGTGATTCAGAGTCGCTTTTGCTTTTTGATTCAGATCGTTTATGGAAAGCTCTTCTAACTTGGTCGCAGTTACAGTTGCTTTCTCTTTGTGGGAAGAGGCTGCTGCGGCTTCGTTGGTCAGAATAGGTGTGTTTGGCAAAAGGAGTGCCGCTATCAGGGTGAATGCGAGTACCTTACGCTTGGTCATTTTGATCATCCCCATTATTTGTCAGTTGGGTGTACATGATTTAATACGGAAAGAGATTCGAATAAGTAACGGGAAAAATTGTGAAAATTTTATAACAGACGACCAAAGGGAGAAAGTGTCGAAAAATAGTTTTGAAATTTTATTTCAAATCTGACAATTCATCTTGATATTTTATTTCAAGCGTCTATAATACAAAATATGTAATCCATTACCACGTCTCACCATCATGTAAGCGCTTAATAATCCTGCGGACTAAAGGGGTGATATCGTGTTGAATGGCGGGTTGCTGCGCATCCGCGAATCGTTGCACAATATCAAGCGTTCTGAACAAAACGAAGGAGCTGTTCCGCGCCATTCTGATTCCCACTTCCTCCTTAGACTACACAAACTCCTGCCTTTATCCTTTTATCCTATCAGTCAGTAAAGAGTCCATTACCTTCAAAGTATCCACATGTAGCTAGAAGTACGTGAGGCGTTTGGAAATATCGTTAGCTATGCAAGTTTTCATTTATTGCAATTGGGGAGGTTTTCCATGAAAAAGAGAAGGTTTCTCTCAGTACTTGGTTTGATTGGCTTAACCGCGGCATTGCTTATTTCCGGATGTAGCAGCCAGTCCTCCACACAGCAGGGGGACAAAGTTGAGTTGTATATGGGCTACAACTCTGATCCGCCCACGAAGAAAAAGATGGAAGAAATTATCGCAAAATTCGAACAGTCACATCCGAACATCAAAATCAAAACAATGACAGCACCTTATGATGACTTCTATCAAAAGCTGACGACTCAGATCGCGGCTGGGAATGCACCTGATCTTTGGCAGAGCGACGGGACAAAAGTATTTGGCTACGCCCAACGTGGCGCGATTCTCGACATCACCGACTACGTCACGAAAGAAATCAGCAAAGAGGAGCTCAACGGTCTGGAGTTCAACAAAGACTCTGACGGGAAGTATTGGGGTGTGCCGCAGGGCATCCAAGTCGGAGCGCTTTTCTACAACAAGGATTTGTTCGACAAAGCGGGCGTGCCATACCCTACGGCTGACTGGACCTGGGATGATTTAAAGGCGGCTTCCGTCAAGCTGACCCTCGATGCCAACGGGAAAAATGCAGACGATCCTGCTTTTGACAAAAAATCAGTGAAGCAGTACGGCTTCGCGTTTTTCGGTAGCTCACGCGGGGCGTTTAACATCTTGAAAGCGTATGGTGGTGGGGTATTGGACCCGACGTTGAAAAAATCGATTATCAACAGCCCGGAGAACAAAAAAGCGGTCGAGTGGATGGTCGACGGCATGCAGCGCAAGCTCTTCCCGAATCCGGCTGATCTAAAGGCGTTCCAAAGCAACTTCAAAGCGTTTTTGAGCGGGGCTGTAGCGATGCAAATCGATATTTACGCAGCAACAACCTCGATGAATGGTGCAGGGTTGAATTACGATGTCGCTCCTATGCCAAAAGGGCCGGACGGCAAACGCTTCGCACCCGTCATCGCCAACTCATGGGTCATCAACAAAAAAGCAGAGGAAGAGAAGGTCAAGGCCGCTAAAGAATGGATCACCTACTGGACGACATCTGATGAAGCGCAAAAAGAGTGGACAGAAGTAGGCGAAGCTATTCCAGTGAAAAAATCAGTGGCGAATTCCGAAATGTTCCTAAACCCAGCCACGAAGCCGGAAAACAAAAAAGTGTTCCTCGATACCTTGGAGTTCGCAGGCACGATTGATACCAACGCTGTCTTTACCGAGTGGGTGAAGGTGTTCACGGATAATCTGGCGGAGCTGTTCATGGATAAATACGGAACGGACGACTTCATTACGAAAACAGACCAAGGCATTCAAAAAGTTCTGGATGATTTCTTCAAGAAGCAGTAGTCATCTATCAGTGAGGATGTGTGCCAACCATGCTAGAGCTGCAAACCAAGCAACAGGCGAAGCCTGCTGTGAACAAGAGAAAATGGTTGGATAGCGAGGGGAGATGGGGATTGCTCCTGGTCTCCCCTTATCTCATCCACTTTCTCGTATTCGTCGTGGGAACATCGGTCGCGTCATTGTACTTTAGCTTTTCGGATTACGATATTTTAAATCCGCCCAAATGGACGGGCTTGGACAACTACGCAAAGCTGTTTGAAGACCCGCTGTTTTATCGCTCGTTATGGAATACGGTCTATTTTACAATCCTGTACGTTCCGGCCAAAACGTTTTTGGCGTTGCTATTAGCGGTAGCCCTGAATCAAAAGCTGAAGGGCCTGAAATTTTTCAGGATGGTTCACTTTTTGCCGGTGATCTCCTCATGGACAGTGATCGCGTATGTAGCGGATGCGGTATTTAACCAGCGGATCGGTTTTGCCAATGCTTTTCTAACCAAACTGGGCATCGCCCCGCAAAACTGGCTGATTGATGAATTCTGGGTCATCCCGGTCTTGGTTCTCATCGCCATCTGGAAATCGGTCGGTTACATGATGATTATTTTTCTGGCTGGGCTGCAAGGAATTTCTTCTGACATGTACGAGGCAGCCTCGATTGATGGAGCGAACGCTTGGCAAAAGTTTTGGCGGGTGACAGTCCCGATGATTTCCGGCACGACCTTTCTGGTCATCATCTTGAACACGATTTACTCCTTCCAAAACTTCGAGCAGATTTTTGTCATGACGGGTGGCTCTACAGAGGCAGGCTCGACAGGTGGAGCGAATAACGCCAGTCTCGTCCTAATGCTATTCATGTTCCGTCAAGCATTCAGCTTTTTCAAAATGGGCTACGCCTCTGCTATCGCGTGGGTGCTGTTCCTTATCCTGCTTGCCATTACGCTCATCCAATTCAAGCTGCAAAAGAAATGGGTTCATTATGATTAAGAGGCAAGGAGGTAACCATGCAAAAGCGTTTTCCACTCAATAAAATCGTCGGATACCTGTTTGTCATAGCGAGTGCGTTGATTATGCTGGTACCGTTTTTGACGACTGTGTTTAACTCGCTGAAAACCTACAAGCAGTACATGCAATTTCCGCCAGAATGGCTGCCCAATCCAACACAGTGGAGCAATTATACAACCGTGTGGGAACAGGCGAATTTTAGCAGCTATACGATCAACAGTCTGATTGTTGCGATTCTTTCTGTTATCGGGGCTTTATTGTCCAGCTCGATGATTGCCTTTGCTTTTGCCAGGCTGCGTTTTCCTTTCCGCGACACGCTGTTCATGATTGTGCTGGGAACAATGATGATCCCGGGGATCGTCACGATAGTCCCGCAGTTTATTATCTTTAAAAATTTGGGACTGCTCGACACGTTGGCTCCGCTTTGGATTTTGGAGTGGCTCGGACAGCCGTTTGCCATTTTTTTAATGAGGCAAGCATTTTTAAATATCCCGAAGGATTACGAGGAAGCGGCAAAGCTGGATGGCTGCAATCCGTTCCAGATTTACTGGCGGGTGTTTTTGCCGATGTGCAAGCCTTCCTTGGCAACACTGGCGGTCTTTACGTTTATGGGGAAGTGGAATGAGATTTTGGCGCCAGTCATTTATCTCATTTCGGACGAGAACTTTACGCTGCCGATCGGGATTTTGTCTTTGAGTGGTCAGTACAAGACAGAGGATCAACTGCTGGTAGCAGGGGCCTTGATCAGCTTGATCCCGATTTTGATCGTGTTTTTGTTTGCGGAGAAATATTTTGTGGAAGGCTCCAAAACTTCTGGATTGAAATAGGGCGTAGTAAGGGAGGCAAGCATCCGATGCAATACGTACCTTGGGACGATCAATATGCGGACGCTCTGTGCGAGCTGTGGAATCAGGAGTTGGGTGATCGCTTTCCCATGCGGACGGAGCTCATGCGGCAAAACAGCTTCGAGGATCAGAATGTAGTCAAAGCAGGGTCGTGGATTGCGGTAGATGCTGTGACGCAGCGTCCCGTTGGTTTTGTTGTAGCCAAATGCTGGCAGGAAAGGCTCGACATTCAGTTGGGGAAAGGCATTGGCTGGATACAGGTCTTGCTCGTGTCTACAGCTCATCGCGGGCAAGGGGTCGGGCGTGAATTGCTGGCAAGAGCAGAGAATGCATTGCGAGAGCAAGGGGTGGAAAAGGTCTTGCTGGGGCGCGATCCGTATCATTATTTCCCGGGCATACCCGATGAATCTGCGGACGTAAAAGCATGGTTTGAACGACAAGGGTATCATTCGGAGGATCGGTTGGAGAACGATCTGTTAGGCCAGTATCCCGAACCAGCAGAGCTGGAATTGCCAGAGGTACCAGATGGCCGCTTTCGACTGTTGACGAGGGAGGACGAAGATGCCTTTTTGGCCTTCTTGCATCGATGCTTTCCCGGACGCTGGGAGTATGAAGCCATTCACTATTTTCAGCGGGGAGGAACCGGACGCGAATTTGTCGTGGTGGAGCTGCACGGTGAAATCGTCGGTTTTTGCCGGATCAATGATGCTAATTCTCCATTTATTGCCCAAAACGTATACTGGGCACCTTTGTTTGCAGATGGGCTGGGCGGCATCGGTCCGTTGGGCGTGGATGCGGAGTACAGAGGACGGGGCCTGGGACTGGCGATTGTGGAGGCAGGCATTGTGGCTTTACGAAATCGCGGTATATCAAACATTGTCATCGATTGGACGACGCTGGTCGACTTCTATGCGAGGCTCGGATATCGCAGTTGGAAGCAGTATGCGAAGTACGGTAAAACATTCTCTTAACAAGAGTGGGTCAGTAGGGAGGAGGATTCCATGCAAGCCGAACATATGACGGTGGAACAGAAGGTTGGGCAACTGCTGATGATCGGTTACCCTACGCTGGATATTCCCGAAGAAATGGAAGTGTGGATCAAACAAAAACAGATTGGCAGCGTGATTCTTTTTAGCCGCAATATCGGGACACCGGAGGAGACTTATCAACGTGTACAGAAGCTCCAGAGCTGGGCGTATGAGTCTTGGCATCCCTATCCGCTGTTGGTCGGGACTGATCAGGAAAATGGCGTGGTTTCCCGTCTGCAAAAAGGGGCGACGCGCTTCCCAGGAGCGATGGCTTTGGGGGCAACAGGCAATCTCGATCAAGCCAAGCGCATCTACGAGGCAACAGGTGAGGAGCTACGTGCAGCAGGGATTTCAGTCAATTTCGCCCCGACAGTCGATGTGAACAACAATCCGGACAATCCTGTCATTGGGGTGCGGTCTTTTGGAGAAGCGCCAGAGCAGGTAGCGCGGTTTGGGGAGGCCGCCATTCAAGGCTTGCTTGCGAGTGGTGTCATTCCCGCTATCAAGCACTTCCCTGGTCATGGTGATACGAGCATCGATTCTCATGAAGCCGTTCCTGTGCTTGGGCATGATCGGACGCGATTGGATCAGGTCGAGTTGATTCCATTCCAGCGTAGTATTGCGGCAGGAGTCCCCATGGTGATGGTTGGACATATCAGTTTGCCCAGCATGGATGAGTCAGGCTCTCCTGCTACGTATTCCAAGGAGATCGTAACGGGAATATTACGTGAGTCACTCGGCTTTGATGGGGTCGCGATTACGGATTGCATGGAGATGGCAGCTATTGCGGGTACCATCGGGGTTGCAGAAGCGGCGGTTCGTAGTGTGCAGGCTGGGATCGATCTGGTGCTGGTTTCCCACACGCATGAAGTTCAGCAAAAAACGTACGATCGACTCGTTGCAGCCATTCATTCGGGGGAGCTGTCGGAGGAGCGGGTCAACGAAGCTGTAAATCGCGTTCTTCAATTAAAGAAACGATTTCTTTCCTGGGAACAGTGCTTGCGAGCAAAAGGCCCTTCCTTTGACCGTGTCCAGCATGCAGACATGGCGAAAAGTGCACTCGCCCAAGCCATAACCTTGGTGAAAAATCAACATCAGCTACTTCCTTTACAGAGAAGCACGCAACCGCTCGGTGTCATTTTTCTGGGGCTTGCCAACCTTACTTTGGCAGAGGATGGGCAAGCAGCTTCTGGCGATCTGGTCGAACCATTGAGAAAATACCGTGAAGTTGAATACTATATGATGTCGACGCTCAACCCGACAGAGGATGAAGGGGAGATGGCGGCGCATGTGATGTCAGCCACGGAGCAAATCGTCGTTTTTACGTACAATGCCCATATCTTTAAAGGCCAATCGCTGCTGGTGAATCGGCTCATTCAACAGGGGAAAAAGGTCGTGGCTGTCGCCCTGCGAAACCCGTATGATCTCTTGGTAATGCCAGAGGTGGATGCGTATCTCGCCGTTTACGACCATACGTACCAAGCCATAGAGCTTGTGGCAAACATTTTGTTCGGCGAACGAAAGGCCGCTGGACATCTTCCGGTCAGCCTGTTTCCATCGGAGAAAAAGCAGCATGGTGTGGGGTAGAAAGAGAAGATGAGTGTAGATGGGTGGGAGGTAACTGGATGAAGTTTCACCTGCGTGATTTAACGACAGAAACAAGGAATCGGAATACGGAAGAGCTGGATAAATTCTCTACGATGGAAATTGTCCAGATTATGAATGAAGAGGATAAAACAGTTGCGTTTGCCGTTGAAAAGGAGCTGGCTTCGATTGCAGCGGCCGTTGATTTGATCGCAGAATGTCTGGAAAACGGCGGAAGACTCTTTTATTTTGGAGCGGGAACGAGTGGGAGATTGGGCTTGCTCGATGCTGCTGAATGCCCCCCGACCTTTGGGACGGACCCCTCATTGGTGCAGGGAGTCATAGCTGGCGGAGAAAAAGCGATCGTCAGGGCAGTCGAAGGAGCCGAAGACGTGGAGCAGAATGGCAGGGAAGATGTGATTGCCTATGGCGTTAAGGCAGGGGATGCCGTGGTGGGAATTGCAGCGAGTGGTCGGACACCCTATGTCATCGGAGCATTGGCGGAAGCAAGAAGGCAGCAGGCAAAGATCATTTCGGTGTCCTGCAACCAGGTAGCGCAGATCAGCCAAGGTGTGGATGTGGCGATTAATGTGGTAGTAGGACCAGAGGTAGTGACCGGATCGACTCGCTTAAAAGCAGCGACGGCCCAGAAGATGGTTCTCAATATGATTACGACCGGATGCATGGTACGGTTGGGGAAAGTGTACAAAAATTTGATGGTCAATGTGCAGGTAACCAATGAGAAACTGAAGGAACGGGCAAAACAAATCGTGGCAGAAGCAACCAACGTCTCCACTGATGAGGCTGACGTACTGTTGCACAAGGCAGATGGTGACGCAAAACTGGCAATCGTCATGCAAAAAACAGGGCTGCAAGCAGAGGACGCAAGCCGCTTGCTCACCCAGTACAAGGGCAATATCCGACGAGTTTTGGAAGGGAATCACAATCAGGAATGATCAGCCTAATCCTTTTGGATGAGGCTTTTTTTGTCTTGGTACCACATGACTGGTAATGAAAATCACTTGTATGATCCATAAAATGTTCATTTGAATATTAGCGGAAAAGAGGATATGATTACATTCATTCTTATATTGTAATTTTTATAAATGAAATGGACAGAGGTGATAGGTATGAAAAAGGGTGATTTTCACCATCTTGATCATGTGAAAGAACAGCAAACATCGAAGAAAACACTGTGGATTACGCTCCTATTGACGTTGTTTTTTACGATCGTGGAGGTTGTGGGGGGCTTGATGTCCAATTCACTCGCGCTCCTGTCTGACTCCGCCCATATGATTTCTGACGTCGTTGCATTAGGTTTGAGTATGACCGCTATTTATATGGCGACACGTAAGCCGACGAAGAAGTACACGTTCGGATTTCTCCGTTTTGAAATTATTGCTTCGTTCTTGAATGGCTTGGCTCTTGCCGTAATTTCGATTGGGATCGTGATTGAAGGGATCAAGCGGATGATCAATCCGCAAGACGTTGATTTGCAGTTGATGCTGACTATTGCATCCATCGGTTTGGTTGTAAACATCGTGCTAACCATCGTACTTTCCCGCAGTATGAAGGAAGAAGACAACCTCAATGTAAAAAGTGCGTTATGGCACTTTATCGGGGATTTGCTCAGCTCTGTCGGTGTGATTACGTCGGCGATTCTCATTTACATGACTGGCTTCTACTTGTTCGACCCGTTGATTAGCTTGGTGATTGGGGGCATTATTTTTACAGGTGGTGCCAAAATCATTCGTGAGTCGCTGCTTGTGTTGATGGAATCTGTCCCAGAGCAATTTGATCTCGATCAAATCCGTCAGGACCTTAGTGAAGTAGAGGGTGTGGAGGATGTTCATGAGCTGCACCTGTGGGCGGTATCCACGGAACATTACTCCCTGACAGCGCATGTGTTCGTTCGTGAAGGCATCCAGCCGTATTGTGTCATTTTGGCGATTAATCACATTTTGCAAACGAAGTACGGAATTGACCATTCGACGATTCAAATCGAGCACCCGACGATTCTGGATCACGGGGAATATGGCAAACAGTTTTTGCTTAACCAAGTATAAATGACCATGAGAAAAAGGCTGTCTCCAAACAAGCTCAGGAGATAGCCTTTTTTTATTTATCTCCCCATTAAAGAAACTGATTACATAGGGTGAACGTCTTACTAGAAAGGGGAGGTTTTTTTATGAGAATTACAACCAAATTGCCACAGTATCATGAAAATGTACATGTTGAGTTGATGAAAAATGAATGGGTTCCACTGAATGAACCACAGAGTTTGGGCAGGGCAACTCTTTTATCGATTCCTTTCATGCTGATCAATGCACTCATCGTTTTTGGGATCATCCATATTTTTTCGCCAATAACCTTGCAGGAATTGGGGCTGACATCTGACTCGCTATCCATATCCATTGACTTCGGTGTGATATTCTCTCTACTCGCCTTGGTCATTATTCATGAATGCTTGCATTTGATTTTTATCCCGAATTTCTTGAGATCAGAAAAAACATGGATGGGGCTAACGTTGTTTGGCGGGTTTGTAGCAACAGAAGAAAAGATTCCAAAAGCAAGATACATCCTGATTACCGTCGCTCCATTCATTCTCATTTCGGTTATGTTGCCTTTTCTTCTAGGTTTTTTGGGGCTGTTCACTACTGTATTAAAATTTATGATTTTGATAAACGCAATCGCTTCATCAGTCGATATGCTGAATCTTTTTCTGGTGATGAAGCAAGTTCCGAAACAGGCAAGCTTGATCAGTAACGGACAAAAGACGTACTGGAAAGCGCTCGGAAACGATTAAAGCCAAAGGAGAAGCAACGAACAAATAAGCATAATTCCTGCATTTATCGCCATGGCGGGTTTATGCTTTGCCCGAAAAAGATGGGCATGGATAGCACCGAGCATGAGGATGGCGAACAGGATACAAGCGAATGTTAATACTTCAGGAATCCAAAAGGAGCTAATTACGCCGATAACTCCGACCAGCTCAAGTGAGGCAATCACGTCCATAAACCAAAGGGGGTACCCATATTCCTTCCAGTGCTGAAGCATAGAGTTTGCGCGGAGAAATTTCATTAACACAGAGATGGAAAACATCAAAGCCAAAATCAGTGAAAGAATCATGATGAATGTGTTCAACGATTTACACTCCTTTGTTCATTCAAAATCCATTGCTTAACGAGGAGTATAATGGGAGTGATCCATAGAATATGTAGTCCAGCCTACAGTGAGCAGGAGGAAGTACAGGGTGATCGAAAAGGAGAAATTTTTATCCCGCATCAATTTGTTTCAGTCGTTAAGTGAAGCAGAGCTAGCCCAATTGGAACCGGCGACTCCTATGGAAGTGGTCAAAAAAGGAACGATAATTTCCTCCCCTCACTTGGAGCTAAAAAGGCTGTTTTTGATCAAGGCTGGGAAGGTTCGTCTATACAAGCTTTCGGCTGACGGCAAAGAGCTAACGATTGATTTGCTCGGCACAGGCCATGTTTTTGGCGAGATCGGGTCTTTTACGATTAGTTCAACCAATATGTACGCCGAAGCGTGGGAAGATTCGGTGATTTGTTCGATTGATAAAGGAAAATTTGAAGAGCTGATGCTGGAGAAACCGAGGCTTGCCTTGCATTTTATCGAGATTGTTTCCAATCGCTTGCAAGAGGTAGAAGAAATGATGGAGCTCATGGCGTATGGAAGTGTGCGACAGCGTCTTGTATATTTGCTCGACAGGCTGTGCGAGAAATACGGAGGAGAGCGCCAGGCTGACGCACCAGAATGGATCGAGCTGGCAGTGAACCTGACGCATCAGGAGCTGGCGACAATGATGGGGTGTATTCGTGAAACAGTAACAGAGACACTCCATGAGCTAACAGTAGAAGGTATCGTGAAGAAGGCGGGACTGCGTAAGCCGTTATGGGTGCATCGGGACCGATTGAGGGAAGCGCTGGACTCTCATTCATTCACAAATGTATTCTTTACTCGTATGGACAAGCGGAAATAGGGAATCCAGATCATTGCGGTAATGCCAGTCTGGAGCAATCTTAGTCCTGATTGCTTGACAAGCTGACTTGTGTCTCCGAAAAGACTATCAAAGCTCGCCCAAGCCAACAAATCGATCATGTTCAAGATGAGATAAAAAAGAATCAGGCCAACAAATAAATGGGGAGCACGTTTCTTCTTCTGGAAATAAAAAACGAGAAGGGTCAGTGAAAATGCGAGTAAACCTATCTCTAACAAAATGTTGCCATAGTAATACAAAGTGAACAACAGACTCTGCTCCATAAACGGTTGGAGTCCTTCCATTGCTTCAGCATGATCTTGAAAAATGCCGATAATGGATGCAAGCACGGAAAATGGGCTGAGAACGACCATAATGGTCGGCCAGATTAACCAGCCGCCTAATCCTTTTGGTTTCTTTACAGTTTCTTCTACTGGGACATTCATTCGTGTTTTCTTACCTCTCTGTTTGTAATGTTGTGTGTACCAAATAATGGTATAGAATGAAAGGCGGAAGGTCAATTGTGAAAACTACGATTTTTGCAAAGGAAGTTGGCAGGGCTAATTCCAAGATACGATAGAAGAAGGGAAGAAAAGAAAAGCATGAACAAAATCCGTTACGATCGCAGAAAATACACGCAGGGTCATACACCAATCGAAGGGCTGGAGCGATTATCCAAAGAGTTAGGCGGACCGAGTATTTCTATCAAGCGAGACGACATGCTTGGCTTGACAGCAGGTGGAAACAAGACGCGAAAGCTGGAGTATTTGGTGGCGGAGGCAATCGAGCAAGGGGCAGATACGTTGATTACATGCGGAGCAGTCCAATCCAATCACTGCCGGCTGACACTTGCGGCGGCAGTTCGCGAAGGTCTGCACTGTCAGCTCGTTCTGTCTGCGCCTGAGACGGGGGACTACCAACCGCAAGCGAGTGGCAATCATCTGTTGTTTCACTTGCTCGGAGCAGAAAAAATCGAGGTCATTCCCGCAGAGGCAGATTTGCTTGCAGCTATGGAAGAGCTCGCTGAAGGTCTGCGAAAACAAGGCAGAAAACCATATCTGATCCCTGTGGGAGGCTCCAACGAAGTCGGGTCCTTGGGATACATGGCGTGTGCGGAAGAAATCGAGCAGCAGGCTTGGGAAACGATGACTCCGTACGATTATGTCGTGACGGCAACGGGAAGCGGCGGTACCCAAGCAGGCTTACTTGCGGGATTTATGGCGCGTCAGTCTAACACAAAAGTAATCGGGATCAATGTCAGCCGCGATCGGGCTGCACAAGAAGCCAAGGTGATGGGGTTACTGCACAGTATAGCTGCACTGATCGGTTTGAAAGGGGACATAGGAGCAGAAGTTGTGCTTTGCGACGACAGGTTTGTCGGGCCAGGCTATGCAATTCCGACGGATGGCATGATCGAGGCCGTTCAGCTGGTTGCTCGGACAGAGGGAATTTTGCTGGATCCTGTCTATACCGGAAAGGCGATGGCAGGGGTGATTGGCTTGATTCGCGAAGGGCATTTTAACAAGAGTGATCATGTATTGTTCCTGCATACGGGTGGTTCCCCTGCACTCTATACGGTTCCACAGTTGTTTTTGCCGTAAAAAGACAGGCAGGGGTAGCGATGACGTACATTTCCGTTCAGAGCTACCCTTGCCTGTTCAATTATTTGTTCAGAATACCTAAATATTCGCTCCATGGCCCTACATCAGCCGTGTACCTTTTTGCCATGACCCGTACGATTTGCGCCGTATGCGTTAAATCGTGAACGACCCACGTAGAGAGCAATTCCCGTACTTTTACGACGCCAAAAGCAGGATGGAGTCCGGTTAATTCCAGATGCTTTTCCAGTTCCACGAGCGCTCGCAGCTTGGCTATGTTTTGGGCTCGAAGCGTTTTGAAGTCCAGCAGCTTTTGTTCGAACGGTCTCACCGAGTTGTCCTGTAAGTGAGCGTACCGATCAAATGGAGGAAACGGTTTACTCTCTCCCTCTTGCAGAATGATTTCCAGACGTGGGAGCCAATTCGTTTTCTCAGCTTCAATAAGGTGTTCGATCACGTCGGTGGCATGCCAGGTGCCGTCGCCTTCGTTGTGCAGCAACCACCCATCCGATAAGCCTGTTAACAAGGATTCCAACGCTTGTGGCGTACGCGCTAGAACCTCAATCGCTTCATCCAGATTAAAATTCATGGTACGACTCCTTTCGGTAGGGAATCCGGAGTTATTCGCTTTTCACCAACGTCATCCCTTCCTATTTGTTTGGAGAAGGGTGGCTAGAGATCACAGATCATGTCTGCATCTTTAGCCTTTTCTATTTGTCCATTGTACCTTGTACCTTGATTCATTAATAAACAACTAATTACTCAAGGAAATTGTCATTGTTCCTCTTATTCCTTTACCAGCGCTTTGGTTTGTGTGAAGTACAATTTTATTAAAACCATTTGGAATGGATGTATTAGGATAATTGTAATTTTGACCTGAACCAGGTATAGGAATTTCTTTTCGCAATGTTGAATCTTGATAAAATTGGAGTACCGCTGGTTCAGTAGAAAAATTTGCGGATCCTGCTATAGAAATACGGCTGTTAATTGTATCACCTTTCCAAAGAGTTTTTGAAAAAGGATAACCATACGGAGCATAAAGGTAGTATGGGCCTGAAAATAGAGTTTGAACGGGAACAAACTCAATCCGGTCAATAAACAAATTACCCTGGGTTTGACTGGTGTATTGTCCGAGGCGTACATCGATCTCTCCTAAAGGTAGGGAGATGGGATCAGGAAGAGAGATTGTAAGCAACCTATAGTTTCCATTTTGTCCTGGCACGTATCCTTGATCTTGAACGTTTTTGGTACTTGGAAATGTAAAATTACCGCCTTGAATAGTCTGCTTTCCTGCATTGACTGATTGCCAAATATCAATGCTTGAATCTGAAGGATTTGCATAACGCACGCGAATGTGATACTGACCAGCTAGTTTATTTGTGATGGGTACAACGAGGGAGGGCCCGAGTGGAAGCTGAACCGCGTTGGTCCCGTTCAATCTTTCCTGTACAACTTTAAGTGAGCTACCATCCTCAATATAACCTTTTTCAGCTGGAATTCCTTTAATCGTAAATACTCCAGTTGTTGGATCTGATTGGCCTATTACATTTTCGGGATGTAGATTTTTGAAAACAAAGGCATTTATCAGTGCATCTTGGCCACCCAGCTCATCTGTCCATGGAAAGACAAAATGAACTTTATGGTTATCAGGTGCTACAACTCTCTTGTCATATCCATAACTTCCTCCATTAGTTATACTAGTCCCATCTGCAAAATCCATCATGATTCCAACATACGGGCTCATAACCCGTGGTGTTACTCCAATTAAAGGATTGTCTCTTGAAATGTTGATAGGGTCATTTGCAGCTCCACCGGAATCACCGTAAGTATATGTTTGTGATTGATTGTATCCTCTATCTAATACTTGTTGAATCTGATCCACTCGATCCCATGTTCTCGTTGAAATTTGCATCAGTTCACCAGGGAAATTTCCATACAGGTACGTGCTTGGATCACCAGCGGATGGATAGCCTCGCCAGTCAACCCTTCCTACTAGATCAGAAAATAAGAATCTCGTTTGTTCTAGATCAGTTTGTGTTGGATAAACTTCCGGACAGTCATTAGTAGGCCATTTATCAAAAGTAGGCCATAATGCAGCGATATCAAACCCATATAATGTTGACGTGTAGATAAAGTCGGCAGAGCTAATTTGACTAGATTCATCGTCTTGTATGTTTTGTAATCCTGTTACAAAAAGAGTATAAACATTCTCACTATGCTTCACGATCCACTGTTTTAGATAAGTCAGAAAGTTAGTTTTATCTGAATCACTAATTCCCCAATCTGTTTGTTTAGAAATCGCCTCTTTTAAAAGGCCTAGATGCATGGTTGCTGCTTGAACATATAAAGGAAGTGCATAAGCTGCATAGTCTTTTAGTGTAAATTGGGGTATATCATGAACAAATTGGAGGTGAATCGTATTAACTGTGCTCCCTATAGTTGAGGTCTTCGGATCGGTTAAATTTTTGACTTCTGTAGCTAAAACATCCAGTTCATTTTTCCAACCTTGTAGAAGTGCCTGTAATTTGTTCAATGTGTCTGTTGTTAACGCTTGGTTAATTAAATCTTGAATTTGTTGCCGCAAAATATCAAATAAATCGGGTTGTGAGGGGGGCCAAATCAAATCAATAATAGGAATAAAGAAGCCTATTACAGGCCCTACAAAAGGAACAAAGGAAGAAGCATAGCCTAATATAGTCGTGACTAAGGCACGATAATCGATATTATTGTCTGTTGCTAGCTGAAGGTAATCTCGTGTAATTTGTCCATTATAAACATCATGCCAAACATCTTTTAATAATTGCTCCCAATCAAATCCGTCTGCCTTGTTAGCTAGATTGTTCACCTGTTGATAAGCAGATGTCGATAGTGTGTTATAAGGACCAGTTGATAAAGGATTCTTTCCTTGCATTGCATAATTCCCCCCTTTTTGATAAATAAGCACTACGTTAATTAATTTCCTTATTTTAACATTTTTGGCGTATGCTCGTACAGCCGCTGGCTTTCATTGGCAAAAAAAAGAACCTGTGACATACTGGAGCTATCACGGTCATCGGAGGAAATCAACATGGTAGATGTGGTTGCATGTGGGGAGCTATTGATTGATTTTACACCTGTACAGCAGAAGGAAAAGCCGGGCAGCATTGCATTTGAGCAAAACCCTGGAGGAGCGCCTGCCAATGTACTTGCCGCTCTGTCGCGCTTTGGGAAACGGACTTCCTTTATCGGTGCGGTAGGAAACGATGTGTTTGGGCGTTTTTTGCAACAGACCTTAATCAGACTGAATATTGGCACAAAAGGGCTCGTACTCACGGAGGAAGCGCATACGACGTTGGCATTTGTCCATCTCGATGAGACAGGCGATCGTTCTTTTCACTTTTACCGCAATCCGGGTGCGGACATTATGCTGCGGGAGCAAGACGTGAACGAGGCGCTGATTGCCCAGGCAGCGATTTTTCATTTCGGTACGCTGTCCTTGACGCATGAGCCAGCCCGATCAGCAACCTGGAGAGCAGTCGAGTACGCCAAACAGCATCAGCGGCTCCTTTCATTTGACCCGAATATTCGAGCGTCCTTATGGGAGGATCTGGAGGAAGCGAAGGCGTTGGCCCTCAAAGGAATGGCGAAGGCAGATATCGTCAAGCTGTCTGAGGAAGAGCTGGCTTTTCTCGTGGGGAGCGAGGATGTCGTGGAAGCGACAGCGTGGATGCTTGGGCAATATGATCTGCAAGCTGTTTTTGTCACGTTGGGGGAAAAGGGGTGTTTTTACCGCACACGAAATAATTTCGGCACAGTCGGTGGCTTTCAAGTAACCGCGATCGATACGACTGGCGCGGGAGACGCGTTTGTGGGCGCGCTGCTCTATCAGCTTCTTGAAGTGGGGGAAAGTATGCTGGATATCCCACAAGCGACGTTAGAGGACATGGTGCGCTTTGCGAATGCCGCAGGTGCACTCACGACAACGAGATCAGGTGCCATTCCCGCCATGCCTACGCTGTCCGAGGTAAAAAGCTTCATGGAAGCAGCACGGTAGGAGGGAAGATTCATGATTTTTGTGGAAGTCATCCTGCCCGTCCTGCTCATTTTTCTTAGCGGCTATATTTTGCAGCGCATTTTCAAAATGGATTTGAAACCGATTTCTTCCCTGGCGATTTACATCTTGTCGACGGCACTCGTTTTTCGGACGTTTTACAAAACACAGCTCGACTTGCAATTATTTTATATCGTGGTGATTTCGCTGCTTTTGCTGGCTGCTCTCGTTGTGATCACGCAGCTGACGGCACGTATGTTCAAATACGATAAGCAACAGGAAAGCGCACTGATGCTCGCGACCGCCTTCATGAACAGTGGCAATTACGGTACGCCGATTATTTTGTTTGCCTTTGGGGAGGCCGGCTTTACGTATGCGGTGCAAATCATGGTTTTCCACTCGATCATGATGGGCGTATTCGGCGTGTATTTTGCCTCTCGAGGCGGGAATGGAATGGGGACGGCCATCAAGGCGATCTTCAAGCAGCCGTCCAATTACGCTGTGGTTCTCGCGATTTTGCTACAACAGCTGCAAATCGTCATCCCGCAAAGCTACTACCAGGCGATTGATCTCGTTGCACAGGCGGCGATTCCAGTTGTGATGCTCATCTTGGGCATGCAGCTCGCCAATGTTTCTACCAAAGCGCTAGAGTGGCAAGGACTCAGTGCTGCGAGCGTCATTCGACTCGTGGCGTCACCACTTTTGGCGTACCTCATTTGTCTGTTATTCCCGATTGATCCGCTTCTGCAAAAGGTATTGGTCGTTCTGGCAGCCATGCCTTCTGCCGCCACTACAGCGATCTATGCGATCCAATTCAACATGCGACCACAATTCGTCTCCAGCAGCGTGTTGGTTACGACGGTGATCAGTATAGGAACATTAACGCTTTTGCTAAACATTTTGCATTAGTCCTGATGTAGACAAGGGAGGATGAAAACATGAACAAGACAGAAGTATTGCGGCTTTTTGACAAAGAGATGAGGCTGGAAATCACCTATCCGCCCCTCCGCCGGGAGGAGACAGAACACCTCGTTCGTCACGTCTCACCCACCCCGGATGATTCCGGAGTCGTCTTGTTTTCCAGGTTGTCTGAAGAAAATGCAGAGGAAGTTATCAAGCAGGAACTCGAATATTTCTCGAGTCTTCAGCAATCCTTTGAGTGGAAGCTTTTTGACTATGACCAACCGGCTAATTTGCTTGAGAGGCTGAAAGGTCATGGTTTTACAGTTGATGAGGAGGAAGCGACGCTTGTGTTGGAGGTGGCGCAGGCAGAGGAGTTACGAAGCCTTGTCATTCCGCCAGAGATACGGCAAATCACCGACGCGGCTGGCATTGATGATATCATGCACTTGAAGGAGCAGATATGGGGCAGTGCTAATGAGGAGCTTGCTGCGAGATTAAAACGGGATTTGGCCGAAAATCCTGAGCAGCTACTCGTTTACGCTGCGTACAGTGGCGATCAGGCAGTGAGTGCTGCTTGGATGTACTTGCATGAGAATACGTCCTTTGGCAGTCTTTGGGGAGGCTCTACTTTGCCCGACTTCCGAAGTAAAGGCTATTATACGGCCCTCGTAGCAGTCCGGGTACAAGCAGCACAGAAACGCGGTTATCCGCTGTTGATGGTGGATGCGAGTCCGATGAGTCGACCGATTTTGGAGAAAAAAGGCTTTGAATTTCTCGCCTATTCTTATCCTTGTTTTTATGAGTATAAATAGAATCGTGGTAAAGGAAGCTGCCCGTTGTTGTGAGGGGCAGCTTTTGTAGTTGCAGAGATACGTATATGCAAAAAAACATTTTGCACTTGAAGCTTACGTAACGTAATGAATTATGATGTAGATACCGGTAAAAGCCTCGCGCGAAAACGTACGCTAAGCTTAAAAATGGGAGGGAGTTGAAGAGAATGACGAAACAAACACGAATTGGTAAAACAGATTTAGTTGTCAATCCAATCGGACTTGGAACAAGCGCTGTAGGTGGCCACAATATTTATCCTAATTTAAATGAAGAAGTAGGAAAAGATTTGGTGCGGGCTGCGATCAACCATGGAGTGAATTTTTTAGATACAGCGTTTTTTTATGGGACAGGGCGTTCAGAGGAGCTAATAGGTGGAGTGATAAAAGAAGCAGGAAAGCGTCATGAACTCATCCTTGCAACAAAAGGTGGCCTTACACTTGTCGGCAATGATGTTACCATGGATAATTCACCTGCTTATTTAAAACAAGCCGTTGAAGATAGTTTGAAAAGGCTACAAACAGATTACATAGATTTATTTTATATTCATGCTCCAGATCAGGATACACCAAAAGATGAGGCGGTTGGAGTCTTAAAACAGCTAAAGGACGAAGGTAAAATTAGAGCAATTGGCGTTTCTAACTTCTCACTGGAACAATTGAAAGAAGCAAATAAGGATGGTTATGTCGATGTAATACAGGGAAACTACAATTTGCTGCAGCGTGAAGCGGAACAAGAGTTCTTTCCATATACGACAGAGAATAGCATCTCGTTTATTCCATACTTTCCACTAGCATCAGGCTTGCTTGCCGGTAAATATAATAAGGATATGACATTCAATGATCTACGCAAAGATATGCCGCACTTCCAGGGCGAAAAATTCAAAAAAAATCTAGAAAAGGTAGAGCAGCTCCGTAAAATGGCAAATAAAAAGAATGCCGAAGTTGCCCATATCGTCCTTGCTTGGTATTTCACACATGATTCAATGGATGTTGTCATTCCCGGAGCACAAAGAGCAGAGCAAATGCTGGATAATTTAAAAACAGTAGACGTCCACCTGACAGAAGAAGAAATCAACGAAATTGATCGTATTTTTCAATAGGTCTCTGTGGCGAACTACTGCTTTTCGTATTAGGAGGTTAGCCAGTTGTTACTGGTTGACCTCCTTAGTTACACAACTTTACAGTTACTTGTAATACGGTTCACCGTACTATTGGCCCCGTTACTTCAACGATCAATTTGGAAAGGTTGACTCAGAAAGTAAGTCTGGTTCAAGCTTCCAAATATTCATTCCCTCTTTCGTCTCAACAAACGACCATTTCGAGTCCATATAATAATTATTGAACGCAAGATTTGACGGGCATGCGGAGAATATCGGGTAACCAATTTGTGATAGTAGATATTTCATGAGATTCTTATGACGATACTGTTCCTCTACGGCAAACTGATAAAGAGAGATTGTGCCGTTTTTCTTTAGGTAGATTCTTGCTGCTGCGATAATGATGTCTTCTCTATTCATAACAACAACAGATCGTCTTTTTACGGCCGCTCGAAGTCCTAATGGGCAAAAAAACTCCTCATTGTACACTGCCTTATTCTCGCGAGTAATATGTTTTGAAAAAAATGACTCAAGTTGTTTCATATCCTCAACCACGGCAAATCTTACGTTCAATTTTTAACCACTTCCCCGAACAGCTTACTTTCCAATCCATACGAAAACATCTCATCAGGAATTTCCATTACAGCAACACGCTTGGATTTCCCAATCGTTTCCAAGGGCATGGATGAGAGTTTGCGTAGAAGTACGCACCATTTCCGATGTAAGATAACATGTATTTTTCCCTCTTTCTAAAAATAATCGTTTTCATAATTATAGACTTCGGCGAACCTCTTTTTCTGACAGCTCATATTTGATTTGTTGTTGAAATCTAAAAAAAAGAGGTGATTTATATCGCTAACGCCTTCCATCCTACTAATCTGCCCGTTAGCGCAGATCGGCTACCGATCTATACCGGCAGCCGCGCTTTAGATATTTATTAAACAATTGCCCCTGTTAGTTGAATCCCTTTCATTTGATTTTGCATTGATTCCCGTTAAAAAGTTCATGCATCCCGGAGCGCGAACGCGGTATTTAGTAATGTATATTTCAGTTAAGTCTTCTTTACAAACGTCACTTATTTATTACCGAGTTGTTCCGCCAAACCGATTAGAAGTCCTTCAATTCCACGAATGTAGCAGAGCCGATACGAGTCCTGGTACTGAACCACTTCTCCGACGAGCTGAGCGCCATGCTTAGTGAGCCTGGATACCATTTCGTCAATGTCCGCAACGGTGAACATGACCCGCAGATAACCGAGGGCATTTACAGGAGCAGTTCGGTGATCGGATATAGTAGGTGGGGTGAGAAATCGCGAAAGTTCAAGTCGGCTGTGGCCATCTGGGGTAACCATCATAGCAATCTCTACACACTGTGAACCCAGCCCGGTTACGCGACCAGCCCATTCACCTTCGACAGTAGCCCGCCCTTCGAGCTTCAAGCCAATCTCCTCAAAGAAAGAGATTGCGTCATCAAGGGATTCTACAACGATGCCAACATTGTCCATTCTTAGTAATTTGTTATTTGCCATTAGTTTTATCTCCTTATGTGTACAAATTTATTCCCTGATCATTTTTGAAGCACAATCAGCACAACCTAGCGATTCATTGCTTACGTATAGTAGAATGATACAAAAAAGGGAACAGAAGGTGTAAGCGATGTGCCGAAACATCAAAACCTTATTCAACTTCGACCCACCTGCGACAGAAGATGAGATTCAAGCAGCAGCCCTGCAATTCGTGCGAAAGCTCTCGGGCTTCAACACGCCTTCGAAGGCCAATGAAGAGGCTTTTCATCGTGCGGTCCAAGAGGTCTCCGTTGTTGCGAAAAATCTCCTGGATTCGCTCGTGACGAATGCAGACCCACGCAATCGAGAAGTCGAAATCGAGCGAGCTCGCGCAAGAAACGCCAAACGGTTTGGCACGACAGAATAGTGAGACGATAAAGATGAACAGTCTAGTTAACGGGCAGGCCTTCAGGGTAACTGCCTATTTTTGTTTACTATATCAGAAATTTCAGTATCTTATCATCTCCTTATGAGACGATTTATCATTTCGTTACTATGTCTCTCTCCTGCAAATTATATTATCGTAGAGTGCAAAGGGGAGAGGATCATCATGGAAAAGGTGAACGTCGCACAACATTTATCACGCTTGCAAGATTCCTGGAGCTCTCTGGTTGTCGGAGAGATGAATGATACGTCTATTAAGCTAGAGAAGCTGCAAGGTGAGTATCCTTGGCAACAAAATGAGCAAAAAGATGAACTGCTATTTGTCGTCAAAGGCAGACTGCTGCTGATGTACCACGAGCGTAACATATGGGTGGAAGCCGGAGAGTTTATCGTTGTACCAAAGGGAGTGTCCTACAAGCTGTTTATCCCGAATGGCGATTGTCATCTACTGGCGATTGAACCGAAAAAATTTGCTGCTCTCAAGCGCTGCTCCTAAGACGATCAACATAGAAAATCGAGCGCTATTCATTTGTGGATAGCGATGATATAGAGCTGTCAATCGACCGGTCATTTTCGTTGGGCTGGACAATTGGCGGCTTTTTTGCTATTAATATATGTTCAGAAAAGTGTTGACTTATGCGTAATTTGTACTGTAATAAATACTGATGATAGCTCCAACTCTTTTCGAGGTGATGAATGTTGGACGACGGCATATATGTATTGATTAAAAAGGGAGACCCCGAACAGCTTCAAAAGCGTCAGTTTCTACATAAGGAAGAGTGTACGATTGGGAGACGGGGCAATCAATTACAACCAGACATTGCTTTTTCCAGTCCGTATATATCCAGAAGGCATGCAGTGATAAGGAAAATCAATAATCAATATTCGATCTCTGATTTGCAAAGCAAGCATGGAACAGAAGTAAACGGAATGCCGATACAGCAAGCACCCCATTTTCTTTATCATGGTGATCATATTACGCTGGCCAAAGGCGTGGTCGAAATGATATTTTTCGCAGAGGGTAGCGAGATGGATGTGACGCGGGAGTTCTCATTCCCTTTGATGAATCCAAAAGAAACCACCTCCACTTCCGGCTTGGTCATCAATCTGGAGCGCAGGGAAATCCGTCTCGATGGCGCAAGAATCCATTTGACCGGAAAAGATATGGATTTGCTCATGCTTTTGTACCAACGTGCGAATCAGGCGGTCAGCTATGAGGAAATCATGGTACTCGTCTGGCCAGAGCGGTTGCTGAATACGGTGAGTAGCGTTCCCGATGTTGGACGAGCCGAGATCAACGCGCTCGTTTATCGCTTGCGTAAGCGGTTGGGTAGATATAGCGAGAATGTCACCACGATCCCGCGCTTTGGTTACATGTGGGAAGAATAGTAGGCAGTACGGCAGACACAGGATGCATTTCCTGTGTTTTTTTGCATTGCATTTGATGTAACTATCTGACACTTATCATCGTACTATGAGAATAGTCTCATCCTGCCATCATCTTTTTTCCATATATTATGGTATCTGACTGTAATATCGTGTGGTAGGGAAGGTGAATGCCTAGTGAAAAAGACATGGATAGTATTTTGGACGGTTTTTGTCGTTGTTCTTTCGGGGTTTTTCTATCTTTTCTGGGACTTTTGGAAGGACACCACGCAGTCGGATGGTGAGAGGGCAAAGGCCGCATTCACAGCGTATACGACAAAATGGAAAGAACAGAAGTTCTCTGACATGTACGAGCAGCTTTCTTTACATACAAAAAAGACTATCAGCAAAGAAGAATTCGTTTCGCGTTACCAAAACATTTACGGAGGAGTCGAGGCCAAAGCGATTGTGGTCGAGCCGATGTACAATGGCGACGTCATGCCAGGTGAGGATGGACAGATCAACTTTCATTATCGGCTGACGATGGAAACCTTTGTCGAACCGATTTCTTTTACAGGGAAAGCAAAGCTTGTCAAGGAAACGCAGAACGACTTGGAGGACTGGTACATTCATTGGAATCCTACTTTTATTTTTCCCGAAATGAAAGAAGGGGACAAAGTAAGAGCCAATACGATGTATCCCAGACGAGGTGAAATCACGGATCGGGCAGGGCGTCCGTTGGCAACAGAGCGTGTCGTGATAGATATCGGGATAAATCCGGGACAATGGAGCCAGACGTCACAAACCGGGAAAATGGCGGTCAGCAAGCTCTTGCAAATTCCGTTGGATGACCTCACCTCGAAGGTCCAGGCTACGACAAGCAAGTCGGCCAAGTTTATCCGGATCGCTACGCTGCCGCAGGACGATGCACGCATCAAACAATTAGAAAAAACAGAAGGGCTCCAATTGCACAAAAAGAAAGTCCGCTACTATCCCTATCAGGACGCGACGGCCCATCTGGTTGGCTATGTAGGAGCGATCAATCAGGAAGAGTACGAGAAGCGAAAGGATCAGGGCTATAAAACGTCCGATATGATTGGAAAATCAGGACTGGAACAGATTTTTGAGGAGAAGCTAAGAGGGAGTGCAGGTGGGCGTATCGTCATTACGGATGCAGAGGGAACAGAAAAAAAGACCGTGGTGGAACGCTTGGCCAAGCATGGACAGCCACTGGCATTAACTATAGATGCAGAAGTACAGCAGACCATTTACCAGGAGCTGAAAAACGAAGCAGGCACGGCTGCGGCCATCTCACCAAAGACAGGGCAAATACTGGCTCTCGTCAATTCTCCGTCCTTTGATCCGAATGCGTTTGTGCTTGGGATGTCGGCTACAGAATGGAAGCAACTGAATGAAAACCCGCAAAAGCCGCTTCTCAATCGATTCGCGCGCGGGTTTGCGCCGGGCTCCACCTTCAAGCCGATTACGGCAGCGATTGGCCTTGGGACAGGCGCCATTACCCCTGCGGATAGTATCCACGTCCGCGGACTGCATTGGCAAAAGGATGTGTCCTGGGGTGGATACGAGGTAACGCGGGTCAGCGATTACGGGGGACCTGTCAATTTGGAAAAAGCATTGGTGTACTCCGACAATATTTATTTTGCGAAAGCGGCGCTCTCCATTGGGGAGGAGCCATTCGTGAAAAAGAGCGAGTTGTTAGGATTCCATGAAGCACTTCCGATTCCATATCCACTAGAAAAGTCGAAGCTGTATAACAAAGGTTTCACAAACGAGATTCAATTGGCAGACTCCGGTTACGGTCAGGGCGAGGTAACGATGACGCCGCTTCACCTCGCGTTGGTGTACAGCGCTTTTTCAAATGACGGGAATATCGTGAATCCATCTCTGTTGCAGGGAGACAAAAAAGATGGGTATTGGAAGACGAATGTCATACCTGCCGATGTGGCGAGCACGGTGAAGCAGTATTTGATACAGGTTATGGAAGACCCGCGTGGTACCGGTCGAGGAGCACGCGTGCCTGGTATTCGCATGGCGGGTAAGACTGGAACTGCTGAGCTGAAACAGAAAAAAGGCGAGCTTGGGTTGGAAAACGGATGGTACGCCGTTTTTAATGTAGATGATCCGCGTTTGCTGGTTACCATGATGATAGAGGATGTCCGTGGTCGGGGTGGCAGTCATGTACTCGATGCACGTATCAAACGGATCTTCACGAAGGCACTGAAAAATTAGGGAGAGCAAGTATGAAAGAAGCAAAAAACGATCGTGTGAAACGACTGCAAATCGTATATATCGTCGTATTTCTGATGTTTGTGGGTATCATTTTGAGATTGGCGCAAATTCAAATCCAGCAAGGGAGCATTTATGCAAATGAGCTGGCAGACAGATCGTACAAAAAAGATTACATTCCCGCTATGCGAGGAAACATTTATGACCGCAACGGATATGTCATTGCCGAAAGTCGGCCTTCTCATCTCGCCGTCTTTCGTGAACAAGAGATCATGGAGAAGAAAGCGTACTTTGACCTGGTGGAAAAGCTGGAGAAAATACTGAGTCTCGAAAAGGCCACACTGTTAAAAAAGATGGATGTCGGCTATGCCTACCAGAATGGCAAGTACGTGGAAGCGGCACGACAATTGCCGCGCTATTTGGAGAAAGAGCTGAAGGTGGATTTGACGGCTAAAGAAATCGCGGTACTGGGTGAGCATCGTGGCGATCTGCCGGGGATTGAGGTAGTGACAAAACCGATCCGAAAATACGATCCGAAGCAAATCTCTGTACAGGCGGTTGGATATGTCCGGCCCTTTCATATTGCTGAAAATGTGAAGCTCGCCTCCTACAAGGATGAGAGTACGCGGTATTTGCCGAACCAGCTAGTCGGGCTCGATGGGATTGAGCTGTCTTACGAAAACGAGCTTCGCGGGAGCAACGGTTACCGGATGTATGAGGTCGCAGCAAATCAGACGGTTGTGAAGCAAGTGGAGGAAGTTCCATCCGTCCCGGGCAATCATGTGTATCTCACCATTGATCAGCGGGTACAGCTAGGTATCCGGGATTCGATCCGAGAGTTTCTTCCGAAGCTGCGTGCAACCATCCCTGAGGCGAGGGGGGCAAAGGGAGCATATGTCGTGGCAGTCGAGGTTAAGACAGGCAAGGTCGTCGCGATGGTCAGCTATCCTGAATACGATCCAAACGTATGGATTGAGGGACCGGATCAAAAAATGTATGACCAGATTAAGCTGGCGGTAACGAATGGAACCATTCGGGAAGCCCCATACAATACAGCGCCATTAAAGGGCGAGGCGGCCATCCAGGAGGGCTACAAGCACCCGGGTTCAATTGTGCCATCTGGGTCTGTCATCAAGCCGATTACGGTATTGCTCGGTTTGCAGGAAGGCATTATTACTCCCTCCGATCGTTGGAATGATGGAGGTGTGTATCACTATGGACGTGGTACGGATCGGATTAAGAACGACAGTTCCAAAGCGCATGGCATGATTAGCCCAGCGATTTCCCTGCAAAAGTCATCGAATACATATATGGCGAGAATCGGGGAGGAGCTGTCCCGTCGAAAAGGAAAAGAGTCAGCGTCCGTCCTGCAATCGTACTATCATGCGTTCGGATTAGGCGTTCAGACTGGTGTAGATTTGCCGAATGAAAACAAGGGGAAAGAAGACTATTTAGTGATGAATGAAAACTACGGTCCACTAGCATCGATGGTGCAGGCTTCCTTCGGACAGCAAGTTCGGGCGACGACGATGCAATTGGCACAGTATGCGGCTACACTTGCGAATAAAGGTGTACGTTTGCAGCCGCAGATGGTAGATAAGATCACAGACGCAAAAGGAAACCTGGTGAAAACGTACACGTCAAAAACCATGAGCACCTTTCCTCACCCAGATAAGTATTGGGATGTTTTAGAGCAAGGCATGGTGATGGTGACGAAACCGGGGGGAACAGCAGTCCGCGCGTATGCGGGAATGCCGTTTCAGGTAGCAGCAAAAACAGGTACATCTGAACAAGACATTTATGTACCAGTGACGGTGACAGATGAGAAAACAGGACAGAAAAAGACAAAGTGGAAAATGCACGCCCGCATTACGAATGGTGTCAGCATTTCGTATGGGCCTGTCGACGATCCGGTCCTGGCAGTAGCCGTAATCGTTCCTGAGGGTGGTTATGGGGGAAGATCGGCCGCGATCATTTCACGTTCCGTGTACGAAGTGTATGACAAGCATATCGGATTGAAATAGCAAGCTGTTCGAAGTGATTCTGCCGAGGATCTACTTCGGACAGCTTCATTTAGCCATTTGACAGATTAGGGGGATGATTATGGCAGGGGTGGAGATAAACGATTTATTAAGATTCGTTATGATTACTTTTATCATAAGTTTAGTCGTTATTTCCGTTGCTATATTGCTTCAAAAGAAAAAAGGTAATCTTGTCAATGGATTCACACTGAGTATGATTTCAGCAATTTCAGTAACCGTTTCTGGAACGAATCTTATGATGATGGGTTATATAGCTGATGAATTGAACCTAGGTGGAGACGATATGTCTACCTATATGTTTTTCATCATTGTAGGGTTAAACATCCTTAATTTCCTTCTTTACTTAAAAAAAGAATGAGAGGTTCGGAAAAACTCGCATCGGCGGTGATACGAAGTTTTTCCGTTTTTTTATTTCGACTCTGCTTTTTGCAAAAAGCGGCGGATGACTTGCACGTATTCGTCTGTCTCTTCCAGATAGCCGACATGCGAGCTGTTTTCAAAGACATGGAGTTCGGCTTTTGGCACCAGAGACTGATAATAACCAGTCGATTCAGGTGTCGCTTCATCATAGCGGCCGCAAACGAACAGGGAAGGGATGTTGATTTGATGCAGCTGGGGTGTGTAGTCGAATGTTTTCAAATTCCCTGTTGGGCAAAACTCAGACGGTCCCCACATCGTCATGTACACTTCTTTATTCGCTTTTGGACGGCTTTCTGTCATAACGGTTGGCATTGGATCAAGGCGGCACACATGGCGCTTGTAGTATTCCTTCATGGCATCCTGATATTCTTGTGAATCAGTTGTACCCTGCTCCTCGTGTGTGGCGATGGTTTGTTGCGTATCTACTGGCAATTGTTCGATTAAACGATCTGCGTCCTGTTTCCAACGCTCTGCGCTCAGGCATGGACTGGAGAAGATGATGCTCTGTACCCCCTCCGGCTTGGCGTCCACCAAATAAGCTGCTGCCAGCATCGTGCCCCACGAATGCCCCAGGATGTGTACCTCTTTTAAGTCAAGGGCTTGTCTGATGCAAGCGAGCTCCTCCACAAAGCGTTCGGTTTTCCAAAGAGTCAGATCTGTCGGGCGATCGGAATTGCCTGATCCCAGCTGATCGTAGAAAATGACGGGTCTGTCGTCGCCTAAGACGTGAAGCGTTGATTTGAGCGGATCATGCGTATTGCCAGGTCCGCCGTGAAGGACGATCAGAGGCGTTTTCTCCCCTTCGCCGACACGACTGTACCATACTCTGCCGCCAGGAACTTCAATATAGCCTTCTTGCATCCTCATCGATAATGCCTCCACTTCAGGTTCATACTGATCTCTCTTCCTTTCAATATAGCATATGGAATTGTTTTTACACTTTTTTTAGAATTGATTTAGAGCATGTTTAGACCTACTATTTATCATCACTGGTATAGGAAGCGATGACAGTTGCTTTCGATGAGACTAGGAGGGATCAGCATGCGAAAAAAATGGTTGGGTATCGGCTTGTCTGTTGGGATCACAGGAGCTTTGATTTGGGGATACGGGACTTCAGCGAGTGCGGATAGCACGACGATGGGCGTGTATGAATCAGCCCTGCAACAAACGAAGGAAGCGAAGAGCATGACGGCCCACGCGCAGCTAGCACTCACAGACAACGGAACGAAGCTGCTCACACTCGAGGGAGTTGCAAAGATCGATCATAACCAGCACATCGGGAATGTCGATGCGACTATTACAGACACGCTGGGCGAGAAAAGCGTGCAAGCCTTTCTGGAAAAGGATCAAGTTGTGGTTAAAAAAGGGGATAGTAACATTTATCGGGTCATGGAAAAAATGGATAGAAGACCCCAACCAGAAAATGACGCCGATAACAAACGCGGAGCAATGATGCATAAGCTGCTTACTACGGTATTCGGCGATCTCGGAAAAAACGCGACCGTTGAAAATCTACCGGATGGAGGCAAGCGTACGTCGCTTCAGCTCTCCGAAGAGCAAATTCCGGCATTTATCCAGGCAGCCGGACCTATTCTTTACGATAAGCTCGTCGAACATAGTCAAGAAGCGTCTTCCTCTGAGAACGGGCTATATGTGAAGCTTCCCCGCTTGCAAGAGGATTTCCAAGTGGACCAAGTGTTGCTGAACGCCAAGATCGATGGGAAAAATCAAATCCAGCAGCAAACTGCTGTGGTACAACTGTCGGGAACGGACGCGTCTGGGAAAGAGCACAAGCTCCAGCTTTCTTTGGATATCCGCTTGTCCGATTTGGGTACGACCACACCGGATCGCATCGATCTTACTGGCAAGCAAGTCGAGAAGGTTTCCCGCGAGGACATGAAGAACAAATGGAGAAAAGACTGGACGAAGCATTCCGATTCCGAGTAAACCATGACTGCAAGGGGGAATGAAACATGTCAATTAAAACAAGACTTTTGCTCTCCTATATTGCCATGATTATCATCCCCCTTGTTTTGTTTGGATTGGTGGCATCGGGATTGGCGAATTACTTTTGGGGAGAACAAGAACCAGGCAAACCGCTCCTTCGTGATACGCTTAACAAACGAGACGAATTGTTCGCTGGTGTCACATTCATGGCTAAATACGCTCCCAATCAATTGACGAACCAGAAGCTGCTAACAGAGACGGATGAGGAGCTACAAGCAGTTGGCGGAGCATTGATTCTCACAAAGGACGAGCATGTGCTATTTGTTTCCCCGTCGATTGATCGCGCTGACGTATCTGATTATTTGCAGGATCAGCCGGATCAGGGGCGCATGCATAGCTGGAAGCCGTTTAAACAGGACGGCTACACATTTGATACGTACGAGTTTACTTTTGCTGATCAGAGGAAAGGAAAGCTCTACTTCCTTGCGAATTCTTTCCCATACATGCAGACAGGCATTTATTTTTTTAGCGCATTGATTCTCAGTCTTCTAACGATTGTGGCGCTGACGAACGGTGTATTAACGTTTCTTGTTTCACGCAGTATCATTCGACCCTTGTACGCCTTAAAGCAGGCGGCGAACGAAATCAAAGAAGGCAATCTGGAGCGTTCTGTTCAACTCCAGCGCAAAGATGAGCTGGGAGAGCTGGGAGAAGCATTTGAAGAGATGCGCAGCAGATTGTATGATTCTATCCATTTGCAGCTTCAGTATGAAGAAAATCGTAAACAATTGATTTCGAGTATCTCCCATGATCTGAAAACACCCATCACAGGAATCAAGGCATGTGTGGAAGCGGTGCAGGAAGGGATTGCGGATACGGAAGCGAAGCGAGAAAAATATATGAAGATGATTGCCATCAAATCAGAGCAGATGGACCGTCTGATTGATGAGCTGTTTTTATTCTCGAGACTGGATTTGAACAAGCTTCCCTTTCACTTTGAAGAAGTCGATATGCGAGCCTATATGGCACGGTTTGCCGAAGAGCTGCGACTAGACCCGCGAATGCACGGCGTATCTATTCGCTATGACGAGCATAATGAAAGTCCGATTCCAGTCATGGCTGATCAGGAAAAACTCCATCGCGTGCTCATGAATATCGTGGACAATAGCTTGAAGTACTTGAACAAGGATGAGAAGCTGATTCGATTGGAAGTGGAGAAAGCCAGCGGTGATGTGCTAGTGGCGATCTCCGACAATGGGACAGGGATTGAAAAAGAAGCAATGCCCCATATTTTTGACCGCTTTTATCGGGCGGACCCTGCACGTAATTCGGCCATGGGAGGCAGCGGTCTTGGACTCGCCATCGTCAAACAAATTGTGGAGGGGCACGGTGGTCGTGTATGGGTGGAGAGTGAGAGCGGACGGGGAACCCGTATTTGTTTTACCTTGCCAGATATCAAGAGAGTCGGGGGTAACACGGAATGAAGCACATTTTAATCATTGAAGATGACACGGTGATTGCAGAGGTGCAAAAGGATTATTTGGAGGCAAACGGCTACTCGGTCGATGTTGCTACTTCCGGCGATAGGGGTTTGCAAAAGGCGTTGCAAGAGGAGTATGACCTCCTGATTCTAGACCTGATGCTCCCCATCGTGGATGGCTTCGAAATCTGCAAGCAAGTCCGGAAAGTCAAAAATATTCCCATCCTGCTCGTCTCTGCGAAAAAGGAAGACATCGACAAGATCCGTGGCCTGGGTCTAGGCGCCGACGATCATATCAGCAAGCCTTTTAGCTTAGGAGAACTGGTAGCGAGGGTCAAAGCCCATCTGGCCCGTTACGACCGTCTCGTTTCCGATTCCAAACCGCTTACGGCAAAAGAGGAGATCAGGCTTCGTGGGATTCGCATCGACAAGCTGGCGAGGCGAGTTTATATCAATGGAAATGAAGTAGCTTTCACTTCCAAGGAATACGACCTCCTGCTCTTTTTGGTAACCCACCCCAACTGGGTATTTAGCAAAACGGAGCTGTTTGAAAAAATTTGGGGTCTTGATTCGTACGGGGATATCGCGACGGTGACCGTGCATATTAGCAAGCTGCGGGAAAAAATAGAAAGTGATCCGGCTAAGCCGCAATACATCGAGACGGTGTGGGGTGTCGGTTATCGCTTTTTACTATAGTGGGAGAAGAAATGCAGCATACATAAACACTTGGGTATTTCGTACCAAGTGTTTATTCTGTTTCCCATAAATCGACAAACTTAGGTAAAATAAATGGCAGATGTCGAATAGTGTGTAGGAATGCGAGCTAAGGGAGACACAGAATATGGAGAGAAAAATCAAAATCCTCGGAACAGGGAAATACTTGCCGACTCGGCGAGTGACAGCAGCAGAACTGGAAGAAAAGCTGGGACTTGCGGCTGGATGGGTAGAGAAAAAGTCCGGGGTAAGCGTCAGACATTTTGTGACGAATGAAACGGCAGCACAGATGGGTGCCATCGCTGCTAGGCGTGCTTTGGAAGCGGCGGGACTTTCCCTTCACGAGATCGATTGTATCGTGTGTGCAAGCGGGACGGCGCAGCAGGAAATCCCATGCACGGCTGCTTTGATTCAAGAAGAGCTTCAACTAAGCAAATCAGGCATTCCCTGCTTTGATATAAATGCGACATGCCTCAGCTTCGTTACTGCGCTGGATGTGATGTCATGCCAGATGGCGGTTGGTATTTACGAGCGAGTCTTGATCATTTCATCAGAGATATCCTCCGCAGGTTTGAATTGGGAGCAAAAAGAGAGCTGCGTGCTGTTCGGAGATGGGGCAGCGGCTGTTGTCATCGGCAGGACGCCAGAAACAGAAAGCTCCCGCATCTTGGGTTCTAGCATGAAAACATATAGTGAAGGCGCGCATTATTCCGAAATAAGGGGTGGCGGCACGTTGATCCACCCGAGACAATTTGCGCAAGGAAGAGAAGCAGACTTTGCATTTGATATGGACGGACGGAAAATTTTTCGCCTGACCTCGCAGCTGATTACCGGATTCGTGGATCGTTTGCTGTCCTCAGCCTCTGTAACCAAGGAGCAAATCCGTACCGTCATTCCTCATCAGGCCAGTGGGATGGCGATGCGGATCATGGCAGGCAAGCTCGGATTTAGCGACCAGCAAATGGTGAACATTCTGGCGGATCATGGAAATGTCATTGCAGCTTCGATTCCGATGGCGCTGCATGAAGCGATTGGGCAAAATCGGGTACAGCGAGGCGATCACCTGATGCTGTTGGGCACATCTGCTGGCTTGTCTCTCGGAGGAATTGTGCTTGAATACTAAACAATCAGTCTTGCTGACAGGAGGACGAGCTCCAGCTACGTTAGAGCTGGCGCGCTTGCTGGGTTCTGCGGGACATCGAGTGATTGTAGCGGAGAGTGCGGGGCGACATCTTTGCCAGCACTCTCGTTATGTAGAGCGCTCCTACCAAGTGCCTCCACCCCGACAGCAGCCCGATGCTTATATCGAAAAGCTGTGTGAAATCATGCAGCGTGAGGGTATCGATCTGTTGATCCCGACTTGCGAGGAGATCTTTTACGTATCGCAGGGGCGGGATCAATTGCTTGACTATGGTGAAGTGCTAGTGGAAGGAATCGAGGTATTGCGTTCGTTGCACGACAAATGGCTTTTTGCCGAAATGGCGCGCGAGGTGGGAGCACTGGTCCCACATACGGTTCGGGTACAATCTTCGGCTCAATTGCGGGAGGCCATGCTGCAAGCAGGAGGACCTGTGGTGCTGAAGCCCGTCTATTCTCGCTTCGCAGCTCATGTACAAATCGTGGCAGACCCGTCATCTGCGGCAGGGCAGTCCACACTGCCCGAACCGACAGTTGGGCAACCATGGCTAGTCCAACAGTTTATAAAAGGGAAACAGGTGTGCAGCTACGCGGTTGCTCTGGATGGACAGCTCACCTTGTACGCCGATTACGAAACCACACATACAGCAGGGCAGGGTGCCTCGATTTACTTTGCCTATTCAGACCATCCACAGGTAAGAGATTTTGTTAGTCGCTTTGTGCAACGGCATACGTTTCGTGGACAAATCGCATTTGATTTCATTGAGAATGAGCAGGGAGAACTGTATGTAATTGAGTGCAATCCACGCCTGACAAGCGGTGTGCATTTGTTTACAGGACAGCACGACGCGGCTACTGCCTATTTTTCTGATCGGGGAAAAAACGTTTTTCCTGCTGGAAAACAAGCTTGCATGCTAGGGATGGCGATGCTGACATACGGCCTTGCTGGCATGACGAATGGAGAGAAGGCAAAACGTTGGGTGAGCGACCTGCTTTCTGCAAGGGATGTTCTGTTTAGGTGGGATGATCCACGACCTTTTTTTGATCAGTTCTCCATGCTGGCAGATTTGGCTTGGCAGAGCTTTCGAACGGGAAAAAGCATGATTGCTTGCAGTACGAGCGATATCGAATGGAACGGAGAAGAGGCGTAAGGACGTGAGGAAGAAATGAACAAGCGAGTTCTAGTAACAGGGGCGACTGGGTTTCTCGGACAGAAGCTGGCTACACGACTGCATGAAATGGGCTATGACGTAACAGCGCAAGGACGAGACGAGCGAATCGGCCAGCTATTGCAGGAGCGAGGCATTCGATTCCTTCGGGCAGACCTAAGAGACAGAGAAGCCATGGTGAAGGCTTGCCGCGATCAGGATATCGTGCATCACGCTGCTGCTTTTTCCTCCCCGTGGGGAACGTACCGTGACATGTACGAGACGAATGTGACAGGAACCATTCATGTCATCGAGGGCTGCAAGCTGCACGGCATCCAGCGTCTGGTCCATGTATCGACGCCAAGTATTTATTTTGCTTTTGACGACAAGCTGGGAATCCGCGAAGATGAACCGATGCCCGTTCGGTTTGCCAATACATACGCACAAACGAAATACCAGGCGGAGCTGGAAGTCGACAAGGCGTTTCTTGCAGGACTACCGACGATCACGATTCGTCCGCGGGCCTTGTTTGGCCCAGGAGACAATGCCATCCTTCCCAGATTGATCCGCGCCAATGAAAAGAAATTCGTTCCGCTGATCGATGGAGGCAAGGCGATCATTGATTTGACCTATGTGGAAAATGTCGTGGACGCGCTGATCTTGTGTATGGATTCTCCAGCGCACACATTGGGACAGGCTTACAACATTACAAATGGGGAGCCCGTGACAATGATTGAGGTGTTGTCAGATGTGTTTCGGCGCTTGGGTGTTCCGCTGAAAACGCGCGAGCTGCCATATTGGAAGGCGTATGCCGCGGCTTGGGTGCTGGAGACACTCTCCAAGACCGTTTTGGGCTATCGCGAGCCGGTTTTGACACGTTACTCGGTCGGTGTGCTCGCCAAATCACAAACCTTGGATATCTCAAAGGCGAAGCGCGATCTGGGCTATGAACCACGGGTGAGCATTGCCCAAGGCATCGAGACCTTTACAGAATGGTGGAGGACGCAGGATGGACGTTAAACTGACGCTGATGGACACGGGCTACTGCCAGCAGCTCGAAATGTTTTCACGAAAGGGCGGCCGGATGAAAAACATTCCGTTTCACGCCATCGCAGGGCTTATCGAGCATCCCGTCCACGGCTTGCTGCTCTTTGATACGGGCTATTCACAGCGCTTTTTTGAAGCCACGAGCAAGCTTCCTTATTCGCTGTACGGCAAATTAACGCCCGTATTCTCAAAGGCGCACGAGAGTATTGCTGAGCAGCACGCAGCACGCGGAATCCAAACGACAGACATAGCAGGTATTCTCATTTCCCATTTTCATGCGGATCATATCGGCGGTTTGCGTGATTTTCCGCATGCGCGACTATACTGCTTCGAGAGTGCCTACAATCACGTGAAGGGAAAGACGGGTTGGGCGGCGCTGCGGGAGGCGTACTTGCCTGATTTGATGCCTGACGATTTCGAAGAACGGGTGACTTTCATTGATCGAGGAGAGCTTGTAGCATTGCCCGAAGCTTACGCGCCATACACCGAAGGCTACGATTTGTTTGCGGATCAGAGTCTGTACATCGTCGATCTGAACGGACATGCAATCGGGCAATTTGGTGTGTTCCTGCGTGATCGGGATCATGGGGATGTATTTTTGTGCGCGGATGCTGCCTGGTCGAGTGAGGCCTATCGCGGCAACCTGTTGCCTCATCCGCTGGCTATGTTGATCATGGCGGATCGACAGGCGTATCGCGAGCATTTGCACAGGCTGCATGTGCTATCCCGCCAACGTCCCGACATGAAAATCATGCCGACACACTGCGGGGAAGTCTGGCAGGCCAGCAGAGGAGCGTTCACATGGAGATCATGACGATCTTGAAGCAGTATGCAAAAACGAAGTGGCTTGCCCGTCGGTTTTCCTCGCGTGAGCAGCTGGTGAAATGGCAAGAAGCGCAGGTCAGAGCAATGTTGACTCGCATTTTGCCAGCCTCTCCTTTTTACCGAAAGAGATTGGGAACGCCAGAACGTTGGAGACAGATGGAGCCGATTGATAAAAAGAGCATGATGGACCATTTTGACGAGCTGAATACGTGCGGGATCAAGAAGGAAGAAGCATTTGCGATTGCACTGAAAGCAGAAACGACACGCGATTTCACTCCCCAATTAAACGGTGTGACCGTAGGCTTGTCTTCTGGGACATCTGGCAATCGCGGGCTTTTTCTCGTGGGACCGCAGGAGCAGGCGAAATGGGCAGGGGTTATTTTGGCGAAAGCATTGCCTGGTCAGCTATGGTCGACGCATCGGATTGCTTTTTTCTTGCGAGCGAATAGCAACCTGTATACAGCGGTCAACAGGCGTCGCATTCAATTCTCGTTCTTTGATTTGCAAATACCGCTCGATCAGCACCTTGAACATCTGAATCAGTATCAGCCGACGGTGTTGGTTGCGCCAGCCTCGATGTTGAGAATGCTCGCGACTGCCCAGCGTCAAGGGAAATTGCGGATATCTCCAATCAAGGTAATCTCGGTGGCGGAAGTGCTGGACCCGTTGGATCAAATATACATCGAAGAAGTATTCGGGCAGATCGTGCATCAAATTTATCAATGCACAGAAGGTCTGCTTGCGGCGAGCTGCTCACACGGAACGTTGCATGTCAATGAAGACCTCGTGGTGGTGGAAAAGGAATATCTCGATGAGAAAAAGGAGCGATTCTTTCCGATCATCACAGACTTTTCCCGGACGACACAGCCGATTATCCGTTATCGATTGAACGACATTTTGACGGAAAAGCGCACACCATGTCCATGCGGCTCGGTGTTTATGGCGCTGGAATCGATTGAGGGCAGGGCAGATGATCTGTTTGTTTTTCGCCATGAAAACGAAGCGCGTTGGATATCGGTCTTTCCTGATTTCATCCGGCGTGCCGTCATTACCTCGTCTGATGCGATTGAAGAGTATACGGTACGGCAGCTAAGCTACGAGCAAGTTGAGCTAGCACTACTCATGAAGGATGGGGAAGGACCGTCCATGCGTGAGCAGGAACGAGTACGCCAAAGTCTTGAGCGAGTCATTGCCGATCAGCAAGGACAATTGCCTGCGATTGTGTTTGCACCGTACGAGTTGAATCTCGGTACGAAAAAATTGCGGCGGGTAGAGAGGATGTTTGTTCTAGGTGAGCAGGCCATTGATTGAATGGTATGAAGGGACTTCGGCGGGGCAAATCACTTGGGAACAGGCGCAGGATGCAGACTACGTCAAAAGCTACTTGTTGTCCATGATGACGGAACAACCATCCCGCTATGTACAAAATGTACAGACGCGGATGGATGCACTCCGTGTAGGTGATCGGATCATGCCCATAACGGTGAACGATAACGAGTACGACAATTCGTATGTCAGTTCGGTGTTTACCCATTACGTGACGTATGCGAAGGAAGAGCTAGGCATGCTCGATTCAGCGGTGCTGAGGCAGGCACTGTCGACTGTACTTACAGGGCTTGGACGCTGGATGAAAAAAAGCCAATGCAACAAAATGGTTATCGTCAACAACTGGCTGTTATCGACGAATCTGTATCATGATGTGAGTGCAGAGGAAGTGAAGGACATCACGGAAAGCTGCATCCAAAAGTTCCCTAGTCACATCATCGCGTTTCGATCTGTTTGCCGCAGGCTGTACCCGGATTTTCACAAGGGGCTCGTAGAAAAGGGCTATCTCATGGTCCCCAGCCGCTACGTATACCTCTTTCATCCCGACTGGCCCGCACAGGGCAAGTGGCGGGTCCGCAATACGCTCAACCGCGATCGAAAAATGCTTGCCAAATCGGGCTATCGTATCCTGCGTCATGAGGAGCTGGGAGAACAGCATGTCGAGCGAATCGTTGCTTTATACAACGCGCTGTATCTGGATAAATACTCCCGGCATAATCCACAGTTTTCGGTGGAGTTCGTCCGATTGGCGATGCAAAAGAGGACATTGACCCTCATCGGCTTGGAAAAAGACGGACAGCTGGACGGCATTCTTGGCTATTTTGAACGAAATGGTGTGATGACGACACCGCTATTCGGATATGATACGACTCTCCCCAAAGAGACCGGGCTGTATCGGATGCTATCGTGCCTCTTGGTACAAGAAGCACAGTGCAAGGGCATTCTGCTCCATCAAAGTGCGGGTGTAGGTGCATTCAAAGCGGACAGAGGAGCCGAGGGAGAGCCGGAATTTACAGCGGTGTATGTCAAACATTTGCCGTTTTATCGTCGAGCGGTCTGGAAGGTGCTCGCTGTCTTGCTGAATCAAATCGGGATCAAGCTGGTGGAGAAGTACAGACTGTAAATCTTTTGCACACTTCGACCCTCATCGAACTAACCGTCAGGTACACTGCATGTAAGAAGAAGCAAGTAGCTTGCCTGAAACGGGGGAACAACGCCATGAATCGAATTTTGTTCGGGATACTTGTCGTCGTGACGACATCATTGATGGGTTCGTCTTTTGCGGTAGGAAAGATTGGATTGGCCTATTTTTCACCATTGCTGCTGGTAGGACTGCGTTTTACGCTGGCAGGACTGATCATGGGAGCGTGGGTATGGAAAAAGCCGCTCCCGAAGTCGGCGGGTGACTGGGGGAAGCTGTGTTTGATCGGATTTTTGCAGACAGCTGCCGTCATGGGATGTATCTTTTTGAGTCTGCGTACGATCACTGCGGGTGAATCCTCGATCCTGACGTTTATGAACCCACTGCTTGTGGTCATATGGGGCACGTTGTTTCTCGGAATATCCTATCGACTGACGCAATGGATGGGGGTTCTGGTTGGACTGGTAGGGGTGTTCATCACGCTTGGCTTCCATCTGCAATGGGAGACGGGAACGCTGTTTGGGATCGGGTCAGCTCTTGCGTGGTCAATGGCTACGATTCTCGTTAAAAGGTGGGGAGTCCGCTTCAATGTGTGGGTGCTGACAGCTTATCAGATGCTGTTCGGAGGAATTCTACTCCTCGTGATGGGAGTCACGCTGGAAACGCCGAAGCTGATTGTGACGCCGACCGCTGTGTTCGTCGTCGTATGGCTCGCGATCATGGCTTCCATTGTGCAGTTTGCGACGTGGTTTTACTTGCTGAATCACGGAGACCCGGGCAGGACGAGTGCTTTTTTGTTCCTCGCTCCGTTCTTCGGTGTTTTGTCAGGGTGGGTGTTGCTGGGTGAGGTCGTGCAATGGCATGTGTATGTGGGGGGATTGTTGATTTTCGCAGGGATCTTCCTGGTGAACTGGACGTTTGCCCCACGCAGGCAAGTCAGTGAAAAAGCACAGCTGGCAGAGTAGCTAGCTGTGCTTTTTGCATTCATCTACTTGCAGTCCGAACTCGGTCATAAAACCAGAGCTGCCTAACGGCGTGACACGGACGGCCCTCCCTCCTGGCACTCGCTCGATCCAGCCAAGCTCAAAAAATCGGTTGGTGAGTGAGGCTCCGAGGCTACCTGCCAAGTGATGGCGACGCTCGCTCCAATCCAAACACGGACGGGCAAAGCGACGTCTGCTCTTTGGCTTGACCACAAGGTCTACGCCGAGTGATTGCAGCTTGTTTTTTCCCGCTTCACTGAGCACATAGTCTTGATCGGATGCCTCGATCAACTGCATCTCCAGCATTTTCTGCGTCAGGGCAACGCCTACTTCACCAGCGAGATGATCATAGCAGGTACGCGCATAGCGGATGGCTCGCAATTGGTCAGACTCACGCAAGGAACGAACCGGCTTTGGTGCAGCGATCGTCATTAACGATTCCAGGGCATGGGCGACATCAGGGCTGGCTAGGCGATAGTAGCGATGTCGACCGTGTGACTCGCTGACCAAAAGACCGCCTTCCACCAGCTTTGCCAAATGCGTGCTTGCCGTTTGGGGGGTGATCTTTGCGTTTCGTGCGAGTTCACTGGCGGGGAGTGCCTTGCCGTTCATTAGGCTGATCAGGATGGAGACGCGGGATGGTTCTCCTATGAGGGAGGCGACCTCTATAATATTCGGGCTGGTACTCATCAGACAGCGGACCTCCTCCATCATTTTTTATCTTCTATTAATGACTCTAGCAGAATCTTACAGCTAAAAAAACTAGAGATGTTCGCAAAAAGCTGAAGCAGGCTTATTATCGGGGAAAAAGGAGTAAAATTCGTGGATGAAGGAATTATCGTGACATCTGCTGGCATCTCAGCGGGTATCAATATGTCCTCTCACATTATCAAACGATTAGTAGGTGCGGAAGTAGCAGTCCATCCCTTTGGATACAGACAAAGGATGGACTGCTGCTGTCTAACAGCTATACGACTACTTCGCGGTAATGCTTTCACCTTGACGCGGATTCCATCCGTTCTCCCACTGCACGCGAATGGATTTGCTCTGGAACAAATCTTTGCCGTCAGAGACCTGATAATGCAGATGAGGCTCGCTGGAATTGCCAGAGTTGCCGCATAGCCCAAGCAAATCCCCTTTCTCCACACGATCGCCGACCTTTACCTTTGCGGAGCCTTCCTTCAAATGGGCGAAGTAGCTGAATTCCCCATTGCCATGATCGAGGATGACGACGTTGCCAGCGGGCTCTTGTGCGTTCATGGTTCCGACAGGGACGTTATCCTTGAGATCATGGACGACATGTACGACAGTTCCTGCCTGCGGTGCGTGTATTTCTTGCCCGAATGCGAAATAGCTCTCGTTTTTCGCAGGGTCCCCCTTGTAGGATAATCCGTCTTTGACCTGAATCAGATCGTATGCATAGCGTTGGCTCTCCACCTCGTAGTGATAGTTTGAAAGGACATTCTGACCTCCCCAAAACACATACCACTCACCTGTAAACGGTGCGCTATACGCCAGCTTTGTCAAAGCATTGTCGGTGTCAGGGTAGTTTTGCAGCGGCTTTAATAAAACACCCGTAATGATCCCTTTTTCATCCGTCGTAAGAACAAGGCCCCGTTTGGCGTCCTGATCCACCCAGGTACCATAATAGCTGCCGTTTATGGACGTGTGGGAATGCTGATTCCACGACTTCAACCCCGAGCTAAAAGCAGTATACCCTTCTACAAACTGTGTTTTTGAAACCTGCTGTTTGAATGACGGGCTTGTTTGCTCATATACCTCCCCTATTTTTCCGTGAAGGAGAGCTTGCACAATAGACTCCGCTTGATCCGTCATCGTCTTTGTACCTTCTTTTTTCTTTGTGAGGGATTCAGTAGTTGAGGGGATTGCGGTTGCCTCTGATTGCCCAGTACATCCTGTCAAAAGAATTGCTCCTATAAGTGAAATCCAAACTTTTTTCATGTCGCCACTCCTATCTTGTTCTAAGTGCTCGTTTTATTATAGAAAGCCACTCTTATCGGACATGAAACGCTAGCTTACAGGATGCTTAAATCTGTCGCGGCAAAATTATGATTCCGTTAAGGTTGTTGCGGACGCGCACCGACACTACGCATGATAAAATGGAGGATAACGCAAAAGCGCAAAAGGAGCGAAGTGATCGTGAAAGATGCAGCTATCCTTCTTGTGGACGATGAGCAAGCGATTCTCCAATTGCTTGAGACCGTACTGCACAAAGAAGGATTCCACTCGATCGACAAGGTGAAAACATCCGAGGAGGCGCTTTGTGCATGCGAACGAAAAAGCTATGACCTGATCGTTCTGGACGTAACGCTTCCGAACATGAGTGGCATAGAAGCTTGCCCATTCATCCGCCGTCTGACGGATGCGCCGATTCTGTTCTTGAGTGCGAGAGACACCGATTTTGACAAGCTAACCGGTTTTGCCGTTGGCGGTGATGATTACGTGACGAAGCCGTTTAACCCGATGGAAATTGTTGCACGCATCAAAGCATTGCTTCGCCGTACACGCAAAACGAGCGCGGCCGTACCGACTGCACCCGTTCAAGGGGTCTATGATTTTGGGCGGTTTCAAGTCCATGAAGCAGCAGGGGAGCTCTGTGTGGAGGGGAAAGTCATTCCTTGTCCGTCCCTTGTTTTTCAACTGTTGCTATTTTTGTGCAAAAATCCGAATCGGATATTTTCGAAAAGTGAGCTGTACGAACGAGTATGGGGCGTGAATAGCTTACGTGACGACAACACCATCATGGTACATATCCATCGGATTCGGGAGCGCATCGAGCCCGATCCAGCGCAGCCAGAGTTTTTAGTGAACGTCAGGGGACTCGGGTACAAAATGGTGAAAAAGGGCCTTCCTTATGAATATTAAGAGCAGAATTGCGCTCCATCTGGTGATGTGGTTGGTGCTGGTTGGCCTCATTCTCTTTGTGCTAGCCGGGTTTACGTTATATTGGACGCTTGAAGAAATGTCAAAAGTACAGTCCACACGTGAATTTGAGAGCGTCGGCTTGCAGAGGCTGATTCAGACCATAGAAGTAGAGGGAGAGGATATCCGCTTTGACCCCGAGCTGTTGGAGAAGGTGCGAGATAGCGGAGGGTGGCTTCAGCGGATTGATGAAAAGGGGTATGTCACTGACTCTTTCTTTACCCCGCCTGACGTACCCAGCTACTACGGTCCTGGCCAATTAACGGCTTATTGGCTCCGAAAAAGCCCGTTCCCCTATCGGTTATCGTTATGGATACAGGAAAAAGACGGCGTGGTACACACCCTGCTGTATGGAATGACGAACCGCGATGACGACTTCTTGCAACAGGTGATCGAGGAGGCTGATCATAAAAATAACGAGATCCTGCTTCCTCCAAGCATCCAAAATCAATTGAAGAGGAAAGCAGGCTGGGTGCAGCTCCTTGATCCCAAAGGAGTAGAGCTGGCTTCCTTTAATAAGCCTGCAAAAGCGATCAAGGATTTCACCGTGGAAGAACTGGCGCTGCGTTCGATATACCCGGATCGCTACGGAGCATCAATCGTATCGCATTATGATCAAATAAGCGGCCAAACCTGGGTACTCAGTTATCCGTTGCCAGGAACGACTCCCGGGGAAGAACCGCTTTTGACACCGGAAAGTAAGGCCCTATATATCGGGATGGGCATGTTGCTCTTGTCGGCGATGCTCGTCTTCGGGATTGTGTCCTACTTGTTCGGACAGCGATTTGGTGCACCGATTGTTCACGTATTACGGTGGTTGACCTTTCTGCGTGGGGGGCAGTACGAGGAGCCTGCCAATGCGGATGGTGTTCCGCTCAGCCAAGACAAGCGAGGGAAGAGAAAGCGCAAATACCGTATCTACCAAGATGTAATCGAGTCGATGGACTCCTTGTCGCAAACGCTTAACCGCAACGAAAAGCTTCGTCATGAAACGGAGCAATTGAGAAATGAGTGGATCGCTGGCGTTTCCCATGATCTGAAAACGCCGCTGTCCTCTGTCAAAGGGTACGCGCATCTATTAGGGAATGCCGAGTATACGTGGACGGCAGAAGAGGTACATACCTTCGCCAAAATTATTTTGGACAAGTCAGCGTATATGGAAGACTTAATCAACGATTTGGCCTTGACGTATCGATTGAGGAACGGACAAGGTGCTCCTACGGTCGAGCTCGTTGACTTGAATAGTTGTACAGCTGAAGCTATTACGGAAGCAGCAAAACATCCGTTGTACCCGGAAGGCTGCATCCGGTTTACCCCCTCTCCCGAATCTGTTTACATGCTCGTCTACAAGCCTTGGTTTCAGCGTATCGTGGATAATCTGGTTGCCAATGCCTTGATTCACAACGAGAGCGGTACGATTGTGTCCATCCGCGTACAAGCAGTCGGGCCAGCTACAGCTTTGCTCATTTTTAGCGACAATGGTAGCGGGATGGATGAAGAAACAGCAGATCGACTATTTGAGAGGTATTATCGTGGCACAGACACCGAGTCCCGCACGGAAGGTTCAGGCCTAGGGATGGTCATTACAAAAGCATTAGTGGAAGCGTTTGGTGGTTCGATCGAGGTGAAAACAGCTGTCGGGCAGGGGACGACGATTTCGATTACGTGGGAAGCGGAGCAACCGCCTCGGGTTTAAATAGGCTGATAGGAGAGGAAAAGGCTGCGTTTGCGAGGTCAGGGGTGACCAGCAAAGGCAGCCTTTTTCGTTTCAGAGATGATTCTTACACCTTAAACTGTTGAATCGATTCATGCAGCTCGTCCGCCATTTTTGACAAGGAAGCAGCAGAGGACGAGATTTCCTCCATAGAGGCTAATTGTTGTTCAGCGGCGGCGGAAATGTTTTGTGTTCCGAAAGCCGTTGTCTCCGCAGTGGTGGCAATCGCTTCAATGGAATGGACAGCTTGCTCTGCTCCGGTTGTCATGTGATGAGTGGCTGTGGTAACTTGCTGGATTTGACGTGCTACTTCTGTCGTTCCAGACAAAATTTCCTGGAAGGCCTTGCTAGCTTCATGTACGACCTCGATTCCAGCCGAAACCTCAGATGTCGTTGTTTCCATCACGTATACGGCTTTGTTCGTATCGACTTGAATCGCGCTAATGAGGTCTTTAATCTGCTGAGTAGATTTTGCTGATTGCTCGGCCAAGATTCGTACTTCATTGGCGACGACAGCAAATCCACGTCCATGCTCTCCAGCACGAGCCGCTTCAATCGCAGCGTTTAGCGCCAACAGGTTCGTCTGTTCGGCAATGGATGTAATGACCTCAACAATGTTGCTAATTTCTGAAGAGCGGTGACCCAGCATTTTGATTGATTCTGCCAGCTCTTGGACAGTAGTGTTGATGGAATTCATTTGAGCGATGGCACCGTCAATCGCTTCATTGCCGTTTGAGACCAGCATGTTCGTTGTATCGACTGTCAGAGAGACTTGTTCGGAGCTGGATGCAATTTGTTGCAGACTCGAGGACATGTCGTTGATCGTCTTGACCGTTCCATCGATCGTTTTGGACTGATCTTCTGCTCCAACAGCGATCTCTTGCATCGTGACGGCAATTTGTTCCGTTGCCTTGCTCGTCTGTTCTGCACTCGCCGTCAGCTCCTCAGAGGTAGAAGCAACATGCAGAGAGCTGGTGCGGACACGAGAGATGAGCTCGCGCAAATTGGCTGTCATATGGGTGACGTCATGGACCAATTGCCCAATTTCATCACGGTTTTTAATCACGATGTCTTTCCCGGACAGATCACCACCAGCAATCTCTTTCACGCGCTCGGCAACCAAGGAGATGGGCTTGGAAATGAATCCGGAGGCAAACCACGTGACGACGAACCCGACAATCAAGAAGAGTCCCAGCACGATCAGCAAATCAGATAGCACTTTTTCGGCAGGAGCATTGAAGTCTTCCATATAGCTGGTTGCACTTACGATCCATCCCCAGTGAGGGTCTTGCTTGGAATAGGCGATTTTCGGAAAGAGAACATCGGGCTCCGTTGGCTTCGACCATTGATAGTATGTAAAGCCGCCACCTTCTTGACCGCGCTTAATCATTTCTTGGGTAAAAAAGATACCGTCAGAATCTTTTACATCCCACTGATTTTTCCCCTCAATCGAAGGAGAAGCGAGCATGTCACCCTTCTCGTTCGTAACGAGCATGTATCCGCTGGCACCCGAATCGATATTTTTGTTAATCGAGCGGGTTCCATCCGATTGCTTAGGCCCGAGGATGTGAATTTTTACTTGCTCTTGTGCATCTTCTTTGCTGATTTTTCCAGCGTCGACCTGTTTTTGAAGAATATCAATCATTTCAATCGTCAGGTTCACGTTGTTTTTTAAGATGCGGCTGCCCAAGTCGTCCATACTGGAACTCGCAGAATAATAGCCCTGAATTCCGATGTTAAGGCAAGGAATCGCCAATAGCAGGAGACATAACAGGACGAGCTTAGTTCGCAGAGAGCTTGAACGGGAGAACTTGGCTGTTTTCATAAAGAACACCTCGTTGATCCATAGTATTTTATCTAGAAAAGAAAACACCAAGATGATTGCCCCTAGACTTACGTCAATTATCGACAATCTGAAAACGTTTTTATAGAGGATTTTTAAAAAATCAACAAAAAAATTAGATTAGGAAATAATGCTTCATACATGAGCAGATTCGACAGCAGTACAGACCGGCAGGAAGTGGTATGATTAGGAAGATAGAACGCTTACGGATGGAGGCTCTCTCATGAAATTTATCGATAATCAAGGGATTACAGATCCGCGCATTAATTTGGCGATTGAAGAGTACGCCCTGAAGCATTTGCCCAACAGTGAAGACTATTTGCTGTTTTATATCAATGAACCCTCTATTATTATCGGAAAAAACCAAAACACTATTGAGGAGATTAATGCAACTTATGTAGAAGAAAACCATATTCACGTCGTTCGCAGACTGTCTGGCGGTGGTGCTGTTTATCACGATCTGGGCAATCTCAACTTCAGTTTTATAACGAATGATGATGGCGAGTCCTTCCACAATTTCCGCAAATTCACGGCTCCTGTGGTACAAGCCTTGAAAACATTAGGGGTAGAAGCAGAGCTGACAGGACGAAATGACATACAGGTCGGGGAACGGAAAATTTCTGGCAACGCACAGTATTCGACCAAAGGACGCATGTTCAGCCACGGCACGCTGCTTTTTGATTCGGAGATGGAAAACGTCGTGTCTGCTCTCAAGGTAAACGCAGAGAAGATCCAGTCGAAAGGGATCAAATCGATTCGCAGCCGTGTCGCCAACATCTCAGAGTTTTTGGAGACGAAGATGACCATTGAAGAGTTCCGTCTGGCGGTTCTCCGTTCGATTTTTGGAGAAGGAGAGATCGAAGAATACAAGCTGACTGAAAAGGACTGGGAGAACATTCACGAGCTTTCCCGTTCCCGTTACCAGACTTGGGAGTGGAACTACGGCAAGTCACCGAAAAGCAATTACCGTCAATCCAAACGTTTTGATATCGGAACTGTGGAGATCCAGCTTGATATTGAAAAGGGCAAAATGAAAGAAGCGAAGATATACGGAGATTTCTTCGGTGTACGTGATATAGCGGAGCTGGAAGCAGTGCTGCGAGATACGCCGTACGATCGCTCCTCAATCAGTGAGAGACTCGCCGACATCAATCTTCAGGAGTTTTTCGGGAATCTGGATCAAGCATCTTTTGTCGATCTGTTACTCGTCTAAAAAAAGAACGTCAAAAACCTAACTTTTGTTAGGTTTTTTTCACTTTCCCCTCTGATAGCATTAGTTTGCATGATTTTGTCATACAAAAGAAAAAGAGGGGGTATTTACATATGGGCAAACAGCAGCCAAAAGCCAAAACGATCCTAACAGCGGTTGTATCCACGGGTTTTTTGCTTTCTTTTGTCGGCAATGCCTATGCAGCCGTTTCCTATCCGATTAAAGAAATCCAGACAATCGGGACAGCCAGCGCTTCCGTAGCAGAAGAGCAAACGGGTGGGGAAGTACGAGAGGCAACAGAGGAAGTCGTAGTAGAAAAGAATCAGTCATGGGAGTCCTTGCTAGAGTCAGAAGAGCACACAGCTACGAATGGATTTATTGCCTATCGATTGGAGAATGCTCCAGACAAGGCACCTGCTGCAAAGAATTTCCGTTTGACGGCCGCTATAGATGATCGAAATCCTACCCGGATCAAAATCAAAAATTTTATTTGGCTAGAGAAAGAGCAGCTTGTATTGCTCAGCTTTTCACCGATTCGTGCCACGAAAAAAGAACAGACGGTTTCCCTACGCTTGCAGTATGACGGTGAAGAAGAAGAATTTGAACCATACGTGATTGCCGAAAGAGGGACAAAAGCAGAGCGGATCGAGCTGGTAGCGGTCGCAGAGGATGCCCAGCTATCTACCAAAGATCATACGGATAAATCGTTGCCGCTGATCGCCGTTGCATTCGATGAAAATAACCGTATCGTTACGGGACGGGAGTTGCTCTGGAGCTCTAGCAATAAACGAATTGCGTTCGTCAACATCGAGGGCAAGGTAACAGCCAAGAACGAAGGACTCGTTGAAATTACAGCAAGAATGGACGATGCAGAAGCCGTCTTTGAGATAGCCGTAGATGGAGCAGAGCTGCCTGATTTGCCAGCGCTTTCTGTCAGCGAGACAGTGATAGAAGAAGCAGGGGCAAATGATGGCAGCATCACAGCCAAACAAACGCTCAAGCTATCAAATGGCAAGTTCCTTGGTGAACTATCAGCCGATGATATCGAAGTACATAATCTGCCTGAGGGGCTGGATATTGAGGTCAACCAAGAGAGCGACGACGAGCTCATCATTTTGTTCACGGGACAGGCCAAAAAGCATACCGTCGCGGACACTGTAAAAGAGGTCAGCTTCACGATCGACAAGCGAAACATCAAGCGGGCACAGAAAGATGTGACAAGTGACAGTTTTTCCATCCGTTTCAGAGACCCCGTCATTGTGATTCCGTCCCCAATCGATCCTCCACCGATCCCGGCTCTGCTAAAGGCGAAGAGAGCTGTCGAAGAGCTGTTTACGGATGGGAAGAAAGAGGAGCTGCGGGAAGGAACGACCCAGAAACAGATCGATGATGCCAAGAAGCTGGTCGAAGGTCTGGATAATAGCGTGCAGGAAAAGCCTGGTCTGCTTGCCGATATCGAGAAGGCACAGGACCAGTATGACGACTTGCTGCTCGTTGAAGCCAAAAAAGCCGTGCGTGACCTGTTCACCGATTCAAATCAGGCAGCACTAAAACCGGAAGTGACACAAAGCACGATCCATGCAGCGAAGGAAAAGGTAGATAAGCTAAAGGATGGTTCGGAGGCAAAGGTATTGCTGTTGGCAGACATCCAAAAAGCACAGGAGTTATTTGATCTAGGGAATAATCTCCCGGAGGAAGTGAAGCGAGCAGTTGAGGGACTTTTTACAACGAATGATATGATCGAACTAAGGCCTAAGGTCACACAGGAAATGATCGACGCAGCCTATTCCAAGGTTGAGCTTCTGCGTGAAGGTCCAGAAAAAACACACTGGATGTCCTATGTAGAAAAAGCACAAATGTTGTTCAACAATCCACGCGTAGATCGTTGGCCGGATGCAAAGATCGAGCTGCCAATTGCTCCGACTCAGAACCGTCAAGTTACGATTGGCGACAAATGGGAGCCAGCAATGGACAAAAGGGCATTGAGCGAATATCTTGAGGTATCTGTAAAAAACCAGCCTCTCTCGTACAACTATGACAAGCAGTTGGATCGTTTTGTCATCAATGAAAAGGAGTACATCACCGTCGAGGTCGACGAGTCTTTACTGGAAATGACCCATGGAGAATATGGAGTGACGTTTAAGGCCAAACCAGCGGTTACAGAAGATGACAACTCTTATGCAGTGTTCAAGCTGTATCGCGGCCAAGATTTACTGGATACAGAGGAGATCGGTGTCGGGTTTGATGCTACAAACCCACAATTGTCCCCAGACGTTACCGAAGAGGGAACAACTTATATATTGTCGGCGTCAGAGCCACTACGTAATGACCCAAATCCAAATTTGAAGTTGTTATTCTCACCTTCCGGGAATTTTGACGACAAGAGAGAAGTGACGGCGTATGCCAGATTCCAGGTATCAGGAAACACCATTCGCGTAACGTTTCAGGATACGTTCTACAACATGTTCGGGTCTCTCATCACAGAACAGAGCAAGGTTTCCTTTGAGCCAGGCTTCATAAGGGATAAGGCCGGGAACCTCATACAAGGTACAGCAACAGCACCTGTAAAACCCAAGCAATGAGTAAGCCAAAGTCCATCGAGGAGGTACGAACATTGCAACTAGAAGAACTGACTGCTAGCACTGCACGGGCGTATAAATCGTTGGTGCACCCCAAGTACCTGGAGGGGCTGGACCAGATCAACGGCTCATCTGTTTGGGGATTCGGGGCTTCTAACAACAATCAGCCTGCGGGCATCGTTTTGGGGCGATCTGCTGTAAGCGAGGGACAGGCCAAGATCATCGAGCTTGTGGTAGCAGAGGGGCATCAACGGCGGGGAATGGGCATGAAGCTGTTGTGGCACGCCGAGCAAAAAATGAGAGAGCAAGGTGTCAGTGACGGACAGTTTGCTGGTTTCATCAAAGCACAAGATTTTCCATGGCTCTCCAAAATTGCGATCAGGGAAGGCTGGCAGTTGCCAAAGGTAAAAACGTATATGTACACACTCGGCTCGATGCGACTAGGGGAGTGTCAGTGGGTAGAGAGGTTGTCTCTTCCTGAAGGTTTTACCCTCTTTCCGTGGAAAGATCTGACCCCAGCAGAGCGTCTAGAAATTGAGCAAGGTGAAGGGCAATGGTACACGTCGCTTTTGTCGCCATTTTTTGAAGAAGGAAAATTCGATCCCGATTACAGTACAGGCTTGCGTTATCAGGGGAAAGTCATTGGCTGGGTGATCGTACAGCGAATGGCCGGGAATTTGCTTTTATACAAAACGATGTTTGTCCAGGAAAAGTATCAGAAGCAGGCAAGAGGAATTACGCTTTTGATGAAAACCATTGCACAGGTGCAGCCAGCGTTTCCTTTTGGCATTTGCTTTATCGAGCATGACAACGAGCCCATGCTGCGGTTTATGGAAAGAAGATTGGGCCCGACGATTTTGCACCGCAAGCTCTGGATTGAAACGACGAAGGTGCTGGCACGGCAATATGCAGATCACCTGTGCTAAATGGATGGAAAGCTTCCTGTATTTGCAGGAAGCTTTTCCTATTTTACCTCGTATTATTTTTGCGAATTCTGGTCCTTGCCCTCATTTTCTACCGAAAAGTGGAACAGACTTTCTTGAAGCTGCTCAGCGGTATTACTGAGAGACTCAGCTGCTTGCGCAATCTCTTTCATCGCTGTCAGCTGTGATGTTACTGATTGTTTTACCTCCCGGGTATGTTCGGAAGCGGAGCGACTGATCGCGACGATCTCGTTCATGGAAGCAGCCACTTCCTCCGTTCCCGCCGAGATTTCTTCCGTAGATGCAGAAACCTCTTCGGTCTGTCCAGTAATCTCAACGATATTTCGGTAGACGCCCCCAACCATTTCTCCTGCTTGCTCGATCAGATGCACGCCATGCTCCACTTCTTCTACGCCTGATAAAAGGGTTGCAGCAGCTTTGTCGGTCATGGACTGAATATCATGTATCATGCTGGTGATATCCCCAAGGGAGTTCGTTGTTTGTTCCGCCAACTTTTTCACCTCGCTCGCCACGACAGAGAAACCTCTGCCGTGTTCGCCCGCGCGAGCCGCTTCAATCGAGGCGTTTAATGAAAGTAATTGCGTTTGTATGGCTATCTCATTGATGACTGCCACAATGGTTCCGATTTGTTTGGTCATTTGTTCCAGCTTGTCCATGTCTTCTGAGGATTGACCTACTGTTTTGCGAATACCGTGCATATGGGCGACAACCTGCTGCAACAAAAGATTCCCTTGTTCTGCGATTACCTGTGAGTCCTGGGTTAAGGCGGAGACCTCAGTTGCAGATGTAGCTACTCGTTGGACCCCTTCCGCCATTTCGTTCATCGCGAGCGCCGTCTGCTGCGCCCCTTCATGCTGAGATTCTGTCCCTCGCATGATACTGCTCATCGCCGCATCGATTCGGTTGCCCATCTGTGCGGCTTCTGCCGAGACTGCCGTCAATTGCTGTGAAGAGCCTGCAAGAATCGCAACTGTGTCATGCGCCTGCTGAATCGTAGTGCGGAACGAATCGATCATCGTATTCAGACTATCCGCAGCAACCCCCAGCTCGTCCCGGGAAGAATCACGCCATTTTACAGTCAAATCGCCCGTGGACAATACCTGAAGGACTGTAGTCAAGCCTAACAAACGCTTGAGAAGACGGCGAGTCAAGATATAGACCACAAGCACAAGTCCGCTGCCTGATAAAACCATCCCCACCAGTAGGATCGTGTTGTATTGCTCCAGTTCTGCCAGCGCTTCTTTTACGGTAATGGTTGCCCCAACGGACCACCCGGTTATAGGGATGGGAGAGTAGGCAACATATTTTTTTACACCATCGATGTCGGCTTCCTCAATCCCGCTTTCGCCCTTAATCATTTTGGTGGCGATACGGGCACGATCCCCTTCCTGCTCTGTAAACTTGGCTTTCATCACCAATTCAGTCTGCGGATGATACAGGACCGTACTGTCGTCGGACAGCAGGAAGTTATATCCCGACTCTCCCAGCTTATAGACGTTCATGATTTCCGGCAGCTTGTCCAGCAGGAGGTCAATTGCAACAAATCCAAGGACTTTTCCTCCGTCTTTAACAGGCAGAATGGCACTGATAACCAGCTTGCCAGTCATCGCATCCACATAAGGATCGGAAAACCATACATCGTCCTTTGCTCCAGCCTTTTCATGCCATGGGCGTGTTTGGATATCCCAATCCGGTTTGGAAAGTGTCTTCCCGTTCCCCAACAAAAAGTTCCCTCGTTCATGGGCAATCCATACCAACGACAGCAGCGGGTCTGTGCCAGCTATCGCATCAAGAGAAGCCATCACATCCTGATAACGCGTGTCCGTCTGAACGGTATCCCTGTCTAGGTCGGAACCAAGCAGCTTGAGAAACTGTTGATTGGTCGCCATTTGCCGTACCAGAACCGCTTTCTCCTCTAACAGAGCATCTACATCTGCGACAATACTTTCGCTGTTCTTCTGGAGACTTTTTTCAACATTGCTCACAATTAACGCGCGTGTTTCTGAATAAATCCAGTAGCCCAACAAAGAAAAGGTAATGAGGATGACGCATGTCAGCGATAAAATCATTTTGAATGAGATAGTGTTACGTCATGCCATAAAATTCCTCCATTGTCTGCATCTCTGCGTTAATATATTAGATAGTTAATGGATACCCTGAATTCGTTTATGTCGAAACATGGCGAATTTAACCAATTCTCCAAACAAATAAAAAATGGATAGAGATCCAGGGTTAGCTGAATTTCTATCCATAAATTTTGTGGGACGCAAGACAGTAGTTAATCTTCACCTTTGTAGTTCTTTCTTACATGGACGGAACTTTTCTTCCACTCGGTTGTTGCTTGGTGACGGAACGGTATTGGAGCTGCTTTCTTTGGAAGTGGTTGTTCCCGATCAGGGCCAGGATCACGAGCAAGGTGCCGCACAATTCGTAACGGCTGATCTCGTATCCTTGAAACGCCATCATGGCAAAGGTCGTGATCGGAACCAGGTTGATAAACAAAATGCCGTTGAGCGGAGAGAGCAGCTTAATTCCTGCATTCCAGCTCAATAGAGCGACAAAACCGGGTAAAAGAACCATGAACGCCATTTCGTATTTAATGGACATCACCGTTTCGACTGTAGGAACCGGAAGCCATTGAAAGAGTGAGGAAGTCGTGACAATCACGAAATTCACTCCTGTTCCCAAGAGACACGTCAACGTGGAGTAGCGAAGCGTGGACCACGTGTTAAAACGCCCGCCGCCGATCGAGTAGACAACCCAACCCACGACACCGATGAAAATGAAGACCAACGGGATCAAATGCTCACTTGCAGTAGTAAAGAAGGTAAGATTGCCATTGGTAATTACAAGGACAGCGCCGACCAAGGCTACGAGAATCGTCGCCAACGTATAGGACGGCGGCAGCTTTCTAGTGGTAATAGACAAAAGTACAATCGAGATCATCGGCATGAGCACTTCCATAATGGACGCGGCAATCGTGCCAGGCTCTCCCATCAAATCCTGCCCGAGAAATACTCCCATATTGTAGACGGTAAACGCCATTGTTCCAAAAAACAGCAGAGACTTCCCGCGCCCTTCAAAACGAAAAGCAGACAAGCCTTCTTTTGCCCAAAGCAAACCGCACAAGATGACCGTTACGAAAAAATAGCGAAGAAATGAGAAGTAAAATGGATCGATCTCTTGCAGTGCGATGTGCGCAACCGGAAACATCGCCCCCCATGACATACTGGCGACCATGCAGAAAATAGACCCTAAAAGTAGTTGCTTGTTCATTATGCGATTTCTCCCTTTTCCTATGTGTTCAAAAAGACGTCTTTTTGAACTTTCTCTTAGTTGCTTAGATGTTGACTTACCACATCATACTGGATGGAAATATGTTAGTATAATGATTGATAATAACTTTATGTATCATTTTCAGTGATGGATGAAAAGAGGGAGAGAAACGTGGAGATCAATGATTTGAAAATATTCCAGATGGTCGCCACATTGGGCAGCGTGAGCAAGACCGCAGCCGAGCTGAGCTACGTTCAGTCGAATGTGACGGCGCGGATCAAGCTGCTGGAAAAAGAGCTGGGGACACCTTTGTTTTATCGCAACAAGCGAGGCATGACCTTGAATACGGAAGGGAAGCGCCTGCTCGAATATTCACGAGAGATCATCGCCAAATTCGAAGAAATGCAAAAGTACTTTCATCGGGCTTCCGAGCCGTCCGGGGTGCTGGAGGTTGGGATGGTCGAGACGATCAATGCCCTTCCGAGGTTGCTATCCTCTTATTGCAGCCAGTATCCGCATGTGGATCTTTCACTGAAGGCTGGCGTGACAGAGCATTTGCTACAAAAAGTATTGGATCTCGCGCTGGATGGAGCGTTCGTGAGTGGACCAATCAACCATCCTTTGATCGAGCAGGAGCAAGTATTTCAAGAGGAGCTGGTGTTGGTAACGAAAAACAGTTCCTTCACCGCCAGTGATATCACAGGGAAAGCTCTTTTGCTCTACAAAAAGGGCTGCGGGTATCGAGAACGGTTAGAGACCTGGATGAAGGTGGAGGGCTTGATTCCGAAAAAAGTGATGGAGTTCGGAACGTTTGAGACCATTATCGGGGGCGTAGCAGCTGGGATCGGTATTACCATTTTGCCGAAGTCGGCCGTACATCACTTGGTCGAGAGCGGAACAGTTCATATTCATCGCATCCCGGAGCCTTATCATGAGGTGACAACCGTTTTTATTCGTAGAAAAGATTCATTTGTAACGAACACGATGCAAGCGTTTCTGGACGAAATCCGTTTGCAAAAAGCGAAAGCGTAACTGCTGCAATTTACTCCTTCCATTGTTCAGAAAAATATGGTAAATTTTATTTCAGAACAAACGTTCTGTATTTCGCTGTGCAGAAGAGGGAGGGAGTAGCTCGATTGATGGACAGGTATACCGAAATTGACGAAGTGATTGCTTATATACATCGGCATTTAGACGAGCCTTTGCCACTTTCTCGATTGGCGAATCATGTTGCGTATAGTCAGTATCATTTTGCGCGAATTTTTAAAGAAAGAATCGGTCTCCCACCTCTTTATTATGTATCGACTATGCGACTCCAAAGAGCAAAGGATTTACTGCTACGCACAAACATGAGTGTTCGGGACATTGGTCTGGAAATTGGTCAGCAGAGTCTGGGTACATTCTCTACCCGTTTTACGGAGCGTGTCGGGGTATCGCCTAGCGAATTTCGAGAAACGGCTCAGCTAGCGGAAGACCGACTTCGTTCCTTGCAGCAGTTGACAGAGTGGAGTCGGTTACACCCGGCCCCCGAACGACCAATGACCATTGCAGGGATAATCGAGTCCACAGAGCCATTTCAAGGCGTCATTTTGATTGGATTGTTTGCCAAGCCGATTCCAGAAGGTCTTCCTTTATACGGAACATTGCTGCCCTCGTTAGGAGATTTTTGTTTTACCAATGTCAAGCCGGGCACGTATTACTTGATGGCGACATCTGTTGCCTGGGGCATGCAGGCGATGGATTTTCTCTTGCCGTACGAGACCTTGCGAACACGTTCCAAGAAACCAATCATTGTCACACCAACTACGATCGTCCCTCATCAGCAGGTTACTCTTCATGTGCCTCATCCGGACGACCCTCCCATCTTGATTTCTCTTTCTTTGCTCATGAACAGATTCATTCAGCAGCTTCCTTAAATAAGAGAACAAGAATCCCTTATTTTAAAATAGCGGGCTTACGAATCATGGAACTGAGCCTACTATCACAATAGTAGAACTTCTTTCCGCGAGCAGGATATTGGACGAAAAAGTGAAATGATAACTAGGCGTGAATAGCATGCGCAAAAGAAAGGAAAGCAGGGAAAGAGAATGTCAAAGCCTTACAAAAAAGTTTTTTGGGCAGCCGGTTTTGGCTGGATGTTCGATGCCATGGATGTTGCACTTTTATCTTTTATTATGGTGGCATTACGACAGGAATGGGGTTTGACGGGGGAAGAAGCCGGGCTATTAGGGACGGGCAATCTCGTCGGGATGGCGATTGGAGCAATTGCAGGTGGCTATTTGGCTGACAGAATTGGCCGCAAGCCAGTGTTTTTGCTGACCCTGATCTTGTTTGGTTTGGCGAGTTTTGCTAGCGCTTTCGCAACTGGCTTTGCGACCATGCTGCTGTTCCGCTTCCTGATGGGACTCGGTTTGGGTGCCGAGCTGCCAGTAGCCTCGACGCTGGTAAACGAGTTTGCGCCACCGGAGAAGCGAGGAAGTACGGTTGTGCTGTTGGAGAGCTTTTGGGCGGTCGGTTGGATCGCGGCAGCCGTCATATCGTATTTCATCATTCCGGACTATGGCTGGCGCGTAGCTGTCATGATCGGGGCGTTGCCTATTGTGTACGCCTGGTTCGCTCGGAGGAGTATTCCTGAATCTCCGCAGTTTCAAAAGCAGGCCGAAAAGATTCCGGTTGGAAAGCTGTTGACGTCTCATCGCACAGAGACGATTACGCTGTGGGTTGTCTGGTTTGCGATTGCGTTCTCGTACTACGGCATGTTTCTATGGATGCCATCTGTATTGGTCGACAAAGGCTTTACAATGATCAAAAGCTTCCAGTACGTACTGATCATGACGTTGGCCCAACTGCCAGGTTATTTCGCGGCAGCCTATCTCGTGGAAAAATGGGGACGGAAATGGACGCTGGCGACCTTCTTGTTCATGACTGGTGTGATGGCGTTCGCTTTTGGACAAAGCAGTGGCACCATGGAACTGTTGGTGACGGGAGCCTTCTTGTCTTTCTTCAATCTGGGTGCTTGGGGTGCTTTGTACGCGTACACGCCGGAAAATTATCCGACACCGCTGCGCGCTACCGGTTCCGGTATGGCATCAGGTGTCGGAAGAATCGGCAGTATTATCGCGCCGTATCTCGTCGGTTACTACTCGTCGCATCATTACAGCTACACGTTCATTTTTAGTATGTTTACCGCGGTGCTGATCGTGGGAGCAATCGTCCTGCTCATGTACGGACGAGAAACAAAAGTCCTTGCTAATTCGGGACCTCGTACAGGCCAAGTGTAGCACGCACCTGCTCTAGGACCTCACGTTTCAGTTCTTGTGGCTCCAGCACTTGAATGTGCGGGCCGAAGCTGAGCACTAGCGAGCATGCTGATGCAAGTGTATGAAATTCAACCTCTGCTTCCATCCAGTCGTCTGTTGCGGCTTGGGTGGAAGCTATTTTTATATAACGCTCCTGTTTTACAGCAGGTAACGTTCCTTTTTTAACGAGTAACCGCGCAGGATAACGTGGGAGGCTGGATTTGAAGTCCATTGTGGATTGTTCCCAATAAGAAGCGAGGTCGAACTCGCTTGGGCGGACGAAGCCATCATCTAAAAGATGTGCATCCAACAGTCGTGAAATCCGGTACGTCCGCATGTCCTCGTCCACTTTTGCAACCAAATACCAAATGCTTCGCTTGGCGACGAGTCCGAGCGGGCAGACAATGCGCTCTACGGCCACATCTTCGCGCATGTAACGAATGAACAGCTTGCGAGAGAGCCATACGGCATCTTGAACGGTAGACAAGAACGGAAATGTCTCCGTCGATTCATGCCAGCCAGCCCCGTCGATATGAAGGAGATGACGTACGTGGATAGCATCCTGCTGAACAGTCTTTGGCAGCGCGGATAGCAGCTTGAGAAAAGCAGCTTCATAGTTTTCATGCAGCCCGAGATCATTTAACAAGGCGGCAGGGGACGCTACGAGCAGTGATTGCAGCTCATTTATTTTCATTCCGGTCAAATTACTGCGATACCCTTCAGCCAAAGCCCAGCCCCCATCTGCACCGCGCAGCGCATAGACGGGAACGCCTGACGAGCTCAAAGCCTCCATATCACGATGAACGGTTCGCTCGGACACCTCCAGCCTTTCAGCTAATTGCTTGGAAGTCATACGACCGTGGTTTTGCAAGAGTAACAAAATCGCAAGGAGTCGATCTGCCCGCATAAAAAGCCCTCCTAGAAGTAAGAACAACATTACTTTGATTGTATCGTAACGAATATGACAGCAGTTGTCATATTTACTTCGTTATGTTTCATGTATGAATCGATAAGGAGGCATGACGAATGAAACCATTACAGGGGAAAGTAGCGGTGGTAGCAGGCGGCACAAGAGGAGCAGGACGGGGGATTGCGGTCAGTCTGGGAGAGGCAGGGGCGACGGTATATGTGACGGGACGCACGGTGCGTGGTCAGCACTCTGATATGGCACGACAGGAGACAATTGAAGAGACAGCAGAGCTCGTGACGGCAAGCGGCGGAAACGGGATCGCTGTGCGAGTCGATCATACGCAGGAACAAGAGGTAAAAGCATTCTTTGAGCGAGTAAAGGTGGAGCAAAATGGACAACTCGATCTTTTGGTCAATGACATCTGGGGTGGAGATCCGTTGACTCACTGGGGGACACCGTTCTGGGAGCAGCCATTGGCAGACGGGCTATTGATGCAAGAACGCGCCATTCGTACGCATATGATTACCAGTCACTATGCGGTTCCACTCATGGTCGCACAGAAAAAAGGGCTGATTATCGAGATCACGGACGGAATCGACTATCGGTACCGCGGCAATCTGTACTACAGCTTGGCAAAAATCTCGACGATTCATCTAGCGGTGTCGATGGCAGAGGACCTGCGCCCGCACGGGGTTACCGCGTTGGCTTTAACACCGGGCTTCCTGCGCTCAGAAGCGATGCTCGATCAATTTGGCGTTACAGAAGAGACATGGAGAGAGGCATCGAAGCAAGACAAGCACTTCCTCATGTCGGAAACACCTACGTACATCGGTCGAGCGGTGGTTGCGCTGGCTTCGGACCCGGCAGTCGCAGAAAAAACAGGGAAAACGCTCAGTACATGGGGCTTGTCGGACGAGTATTCTTTTACGGATCGAGATGGTAGCCGCCCGCATTGGGGAAATTACGCAGAGGAACAAGGGTTTTACCGCTAGTTTTCAGGGAACATATAAGACGGCTCCTCAGATGCATTCGAGGAGCCGTTTCTTAGATTGCATCCAGTACATCCTCTTCCGTAATATAGGGAATCTCGTCTGATACAAACACATTCTTATACTCGGTGCCTTAATCTGGTGATCGGTGAGGTTTTGAAACACGTTGTCCACGGCTACTTCATACCCATTGGGTGATTTCTTCTGTGGATGAAAAAGTTTTCGATAGCGCAAAACCACTTGAGGAGTGTGTGGGCTCCTTCGTCGTGCAAGCAGAGCTGATCGCTAGAAGGAAAGCTGAAAGAGTAATGACACCAAACCATTTTTTCACGGGGCTCTCTCCTCACGTTCAGGCAGCTATGCCAACGGCTGCGTATTCTTCTTTTTCCCAAACCAACTTTTCACATTACCATTCAAAATCAGATGAGTGATCACCCCCGCAATCAAGCCCCAGAAAGCAGCGCCGATTCCGCCAATGGAGATGCCGGAAATCGTGACGAGAAACGTAACCAAGGCGCATTCCCGTTCCTTCGCTTCGCTCATCGCCTGTGCGAGGCTGGAACTGAGCGAGGCAAACAGAGCCAAGCCAGCAATAACAGCAATCAATTCTTTGGGCAAAGCAGCGAACACCGAAGCCATCGTAGCGCCAAACATCCCGAAGAGTAAGTAAAAGCCCCCGCAGGCAATTCCGGCAATGTAGCGCTTGGTATGATCCGGATGAGCTTCTTTTCCCGTGCAAATAGCCGCTGTAATTGCTGCGAGATTAATTCCTGGTGAACCAAAAGGAGCGAGCAAGAGTGACGCGATGCCAGTTGTCGTTACGAGCGGTCCAGCAGGTGTATCGTACCCGTCTGCTTTTAAAACGCTAATTCCTGGAGCGTTCTGCGAGGCAAGCGCGACGATGCACAATGGAATCCCCAAGCCGATGATCGCATCGAGAGAAAACGTCGGCATCGTAAAGACGGGCTGGACGAGGGACATCTGGACATTGTCCATTTGCAAACGCCCCAAAAGAAAAGCGACACCCAAGCCGACGAAAAGCGTAAGCACGACCGCATACCGTGGCGACCAGCGTTTGGCGAACAAATAGCAAAAGATCATCGGCAGAGCCAAGGCAGGCAGGTGCTGCATGGAAACAAAGACTTCTACGCCAAAAGACAGGAGAATCCCCGCGAGCATGGCGGTCGTAATCGACTGCGGGACGTATTTCATCAAGACGGAAAATAAACCGGAAACACCGACGAGCGTAATGACCACGGCCGAAAAAATATACGCGCCAATCGCGTCGGGAAAGGAGTATACCGTCAAGCTGGTGACTAACAGAACGGCCCCCGGAGTCGACCAAGCCGTAATGACCGGGGTACGAAACCAGATGCTGAGTACAATACACGTCAAGCCGCTCCCAATCGAGATGGCCCAAATCCAAGAGGCGAGGACAGCATCGCTGAGTCCTGCACCCTTGGCAGCTTGAAAGACGATCAGCAATGGTCCTGCATAGGAGACCATCGTGGCGATGAGTCCTACAATAACGGCAGATAGAGAGAAGTCAGCAGGGATTTTTTTTAGGGTCGAGAAAGGTTTTTCGGGAACCACGACGTGAATGCCTCCTAGATGCGCCAATGCAGACGTTATGCTTTTTCGTTCAAAATGTAGCGAATCGTCCGTTTGGTGATGTTTAATTTTTTGCTTAAAAGCTGTCTGTTTCCATTCGTTTCGGTCAAGCCCTTTTCGATAATCGTTCGCCCGATCTCGCCTTCGAGCTGTTTAATCCGCTTGATCAAATAATCGAAGTCGATCCCGTCTACAGAGGTGACAAGGCGACTGATCGTATCGACAAAGCGCTCGCATTCGTGATCGATGATCTGCTCGATCCGTTTGGGGACAGTGGGAGGCTGCACCTGTACCGTGCGGCTTCGCAAACTTGCTGGCAAATGCTCGGCACGCAGTCGTTCGCATTCGTGCAACGCGATGGTTTGATTGAGTACGTTGATCAGTTGGCGGATATTGCCTGGCCAATCGTAGCGCTGCAAGACCTCAATGGCATCCTGCTCGATTTCACATGGCTCTCCACTGCGCTTTTGCAAGTAGTAGCGCGCGATTGTGGGGATATCCTGAATCCGTTCGCGAAGAGGTGGAATCGACAGCTTGATCCCTTCCAGACGATACAACAGATCACTGCGGAAACGATTCATTTCGACTTCATGCTCCAAATCACGGTTCGTAGCAGAAATAAAGCGAATATTGCTCTGACCGATCTGCTCACCACCGACCCTCATGAATTCTCCCGTCTCCAGCGTACGCAAGAGCTTCACTTGGATAGAAGGGGGAGCCTCCCCGATCTCATCGAGAAACAGCGTTCCGTTATGTGCCAGCTCGAACAAGCCTTTGCGTGATTTGAGCGCTCCGGTAAAAGCGCCCTTTTCATAGCCGAACAGCTCACTTTCCAGCAAGGATTCCGGGACGGCCCCGCAGTTAAAAGCGACAAAAGGCTGCTGGGCGCGATTGCTTGCTCCGTGGAGAAAACGGGCCATCAGCTCCTTGCCGGTACCCGTTTCGCCCTCAATAAGGACGTGGATCGCCTTTTTTGCTAATTTTTTGGCAATTGCGGTCACATTAGCCATCGGACTGTCAGATGAATACACGATACCATATTGGGCGGCTTCTTGGGATAGGTGATCGCTGTGTTTGCTGGAAGGGGAGAGCACCGCATCGATGACCTGCTCCAGACTGTCCAGATCGTCGAAAGGCTTTTCCAAGTAATCGCGAGCACCCCATTGCATCGCTGTCACAGCCGATTTAATCGTACTGAAGCCCGTCATGATCAAGACTTCACAGGCGGGGAATACGGCCTTGATCTGTTTGAGCAGCGTCAACCCGTCGGCATCTGGCAGCTTCAGGTCCACGAGTGCAGCGTGAAAGCCGGTAGAATCCGAGTGAAGCAGCCGTTCCACGTCCTTGCCAGAATTGGCAACGACGATATCGCAGTCTTTTTTCTTGAGAAAATAGGTGAAAAAGGTAGTCACTTCTGTTTCATCATCCACGATCAAAATCCGTTTTTTCTCCATCGTTGTCCTCCTCGTCAGCTAACAGTGGCAAAAGCATCGTAAACTTGCTGTACTCTCCCTCCACACTTTCGGCAAACAGCTTCCCACCGTGTGCTTCTGCAATTCCAAGACTGACGGAAAGCCCGAGACCAGTCCCTTTTGTCCGTTCCTTCGTCGAGAAGAAGGGCTGAAAAATCTGCGAAAGCTGCTCTTCACAAATGCCTGTACCGTTATCGTACACGGATAAGCCTACGTAAGAGCTATTCTCCTCTTGTACGAGGAAGGAACGGATGACGATGTGTGGAGCTTCCTTGCCTGCCACAGCGTCCCGTGCATTTAACAGGAGATTGATCACAATTTGCTCGATCTGATGACGACTTCCATGAAACAGCAGAGGAGGCTCGTACATTTCCCGGGTTATGGTCAAGCCGGAAACAGATAGCTGGTAGCCAATTAGCCCCAGTACGTCCTCTACGACCTCGTCAATAGAGGTAGTGGAAAACAAGTACTCTTCCTGCCGTGAGAAGGTGAGCAGGTTTTGAATGATCTTTTTGCAGCGCACCCCGCATTGATAGATGTCTTTCATCAGGGGAGCCTCTGGGGCATCTGTCATCTCGCGCATGAGCAATTGAGAGTTTCCGAGGATGGCCGTGAGCGGACTGTTTAGCTCATGGGCAATGCCGGCAGCCATCTCGCCAATCGCCGCCATTTTTGCGGATTGAATCAGTTGGGCTTCGATTTTGATCTTTTCATTCACGTCTTGAAATAGTAGGCTGTTTTCTACGACGACGCCAATATGGCTGGCGACAAGCTGGATCAATTCGGCTTCGTCCCGATCGACTGGCTGCTTTGTTTGGCGTAAGAGTGTCAGAAAACCAAAGGTCTGATTTAATTGGCTGCGCAGTGGAACAGAGGTGGCGTGATGCTCAGGCAGCACTTCGGCAATGGTAAGATGAACCTGCTCGGTGAGCACATGGGCTTCTACTGCAATGTTCTGTGTCAGCGTATGGCATTGCCAATCTCCGTCATTCCACGTGGCGAGATAGGAGGAGAGCATGCCTCCTTTCACGATGGTCAGGGCAAAATGCTCGAATATGAGAATTTGCGAGAGCTGTGCGGCGATATAACTGGTTGTTTGTTGCCAGGTGGCGTTGATCTGGATTTGTGTCAGCTGGTTAATGACGGCGAGCTGCTTGTTTTTCTTTTTCATCTCCTCGATCAGATAGACGAGCTCACTGTAATAGCTTTTTCGCGAGGATTGAATTCCGGTCAATTTTTCCAGAATCTCTTGTTTGGTATGCATGGCGCGAACCTCCTACAAGGCTTGGCGAAACAGCGTCGCGACATCGTGGACGTTCATGTCGCGAGGATTGGTCGTCATGCACACGTCGAGTACGGCGAGAGAACTGAGCAGGTCGATTTGCTCTGGATGCAACCCAATGGCCGACAAGGATTGGGGCACATCCAGATCGCTTACCAGCTCCTTGACTGCTTTGAGTGTGAGACGAGAGGCGGCATGTGTGCTTAAGCCCGCCGTGTTTTCACCGAGGCATTCAGCGATTTGCCTGTACTTTTCCGGTGCGGCGATGTAGTTGTACTCGAGTACATGGGGGAGCAGGATGGCATTCACCTCGCCATGCGGAGCGTCGAGGAATCCCCCTAACTGATGGGACATGGCGTGCACAGCACCGAGTATGGCGTTGGAAAAAGCGATTCCGGCTTGAAGGCTCGCCATGGCCATCGCTTGCTTAGCCTCTGTATTGTATTGACTGGCAACAGATGGGCGCAGATGCTGGGCGATGAGACGCATGGCTTGTAGCGAATGCACCTCGGTCAGCGGCGTTGCGGCGAGTGAAATATACGATTCAATGGCATGTGTCAGCACATCTATGCCTGTATTGGCAGTGAGCAGCTTGTCCTTGGTCATCAAGGTTTGCGGGTCGATGATAGCGATATCGGGTATGAGCGATTTGGAGATAATCGTCATTTTCACCTTGCGTGTACTATCCACAATAATGGAAAATTGTGAAACCTCTGAACCGGAGCCGGCTGTCGTCGGTACCATCACCATGGGAGGAAGAGGATGCTGGATATTATCGACGCCTTCGTATTGGACGATACTGCCCTCGTTGGTAGCCAACAGTGCAATTGCCTTGGCTGCATCGATGGCACTGCCACCGCCAACACCGAGAATGGCATTGCACTCCTTGGCTCGATATTCAGCAATACCGGCATGAATCTCGTAATCTTTCGGATTGGCTGTCACGTTGGTCCATAGATGGTAGTCGAGCTTTTGTTGCTGCAAGTAAGAGATAATCCGCTCGATCCAGCCTGCGTTTGCGACTCCAGGATCACTAACAAGAAAGACGCGAGAAGCTCCCAATCTGCGCAAGCTTTCCCCTACCTGTCCGAGAGAATGGTTCCCGAAAATAATTTCCGGCGTCATGAACTTGGATATTTGCATGCGTTCGCCCCCTTTTTCCACTACGTAGTAATACCGCAGGCAGGGAGGAATACCCTTTTTCGGCCAAAAGGTTGGCAAGTGGGCCGTTTTTTCGGCTCATGTGCCGCAATATCGGCTGCATGGAAGAAAGGAAACCGCATAATCATTCGATTTTAAAGCGCTTTCATTTTGGCATACTGCTTGCAATTAATAGGAGGCAGGAAGAACACCTGCCCTTTGCGCACATGCCTCAAGGGGAAAAAAGAGGAGGAAGGTCAAGATGAAAGCAGCAGTAGTCAATGAGTTCCATCAAAAGCTGGAAGTAAAGGAAGTCTCCATTCCAGAGGTCGGACACGGTGAGGTTCTGGTAAAAATCAAGACGTGTGGTGTCTGCCATACAGACCTGCATGCGGCACATGGGGATTGGCCTGTGAAGCCAAAGCTGCCTTTGATTCCTGGACATGAGGGCGTAGGTGTTGTCGAAAAGCTGGGGGAAGGTGTAACCTCGCTGAAAATTGGTGATCGGGTAGGCATTCCGTGGTTATTCTCCGCTTGCGGCGAATGCGACTACTGCCTGACAGGGTGGGAAACACTGTGCATGCAGCAGTTAAATGGGGGCTATTCCGCAGACGGTGCTTATGCCGAATATTGTGTAGCGCCTGCTGCTTACGTGGCACGCATTCCAGACGAGCTGGGTGATGTGGAAGCAGCGCCGATCCTGTGCGCAGGGGTAACAACGTATAAAGCATTGAAGGTAGCAAACGTGAAGCCGGGTGAGTGGGTGGCGATCTACGGCATCGGCGGCTTGGGGCATGTGGCTCTCCAATATGCCAAGGCGATGGGCTACAACGTCGTAGCTGTCGATATTCACAAGGAGAAGCTGGACTTGGCAAAAGAACTAGGGGCAGATGTGACAGTAAACGGCAGTGAGGTAGATCCGGTACAAGCCATTCAAGAGCAGGTGGGCGGTGTCCACGGGGCGATCAGCGTGGCCGTTACCAAGAAGGCGTTTGAACAAGCCTACAAATCCGTTCGACGTGGCGGCTCTCTCGTCGTTGTTGGCTTGCCGAATGCAGAGCTGCCCATCCCGATTTTTGACACGGTACTGAATGGTGTGACGGTGAAAGGCTCCATTGTGGGGACGCGCAAGGATATGCAAGAAGCACTTGATTTTGCAGCACGCGGCAAGGTTCGCGCGATCATCGAGACGCAGCCGCTGGATCAGATTAACGAAGTGTTGGAGCGTTTGGAAAAAGGTCAAATCAATGGTCGGGTTGTTTTGACGATGGAGTAATCGAAGGATAGGTGAAGCTGTTGTCGGGCTATGCTTTTCGTAAGCATGGGCTGGGCGACAGCTTTTTATTTGTATGAAGGAAAATGGCTTGGTAGTGGTTTCACCCAAATTTGGGTTCATAATATCGGCAATTGCGAATGGGATGATATTGAAAAGTACTTTGCCCCAAATGCTAGAAGGCATATCCTTGAAGGAGAAATTAACGAAAAAGGAAAAGCTGTAGGGTGGCATCATGAGCAATCCCCTCCATAAAGTGAAATGGAACGGAAATGATACAAAAATGGGAAGGTAGGCATTCCTCTGGCATTTAAATTGAAATGTGGCTAGACAAAGATGGAAGGATTACTACAGCTTACCCAATTTATGAACCGTAATCTAGGAGGAACCCTATGATACCTTACGAAATTGTTTTCGATGATAAGGCAGATAAACTACGAATTTGCTTACCAGAACATTTATCGATTGTAGAAGAATTTTTAGAAGTCGAGGTTCGATCGGAACTCTCGAAGAACTTAATTTTAGACCGGATACAAAGAGTGGTATCTGGTGAAGAGGAAGTATCAGATGGTACTGGAAATTTATACAGTTCCGAAATACGGAGGGATTATACTCGAATTTATAACTCATACGTTGAGGAACAGCTAGAAGCGGGTATAGACACTGGCGAGGAATTGGAGTCGATCATTGAAACAAAGTATTTTGCAGAGCTCGTTACGATTTGGATGGATGCTCTAAATGAGCATCGACAACAACAACGTGATTCTACGAAATGATTGAAAGAACGCATAGTATTTAAAGAAGACAGAAGTAGATAGCCACAAAAAGCCGCTTGTTTAGTTAAGCGGCTTTTTCGTAAATACCTTCATGTACGCATAATATGATTGCTGTTGATCTATACCCATACAATACTGGGTGTTATGACAGTAAATTATTGATGAGTGTAGTTTCATATCAAGTTATTCTTATCAAAATTATGTTCGACATGATCAACTCGATACCACAACCTTAAGTCACATTCAATAAACCAATTGCTCGGCTTGCATAAAAACTTTATCCACTCGATTTTAATGAAGCTATGGAAACTTTCCAGATCACTTCATGGTTCAAATCTTTTCCATTCAATTGGAAATAAATAAGTGATAATTGCCTTATGGATTCCTAGTAATAGTATTACCACTCTAAAGAGTTTGTTTTCCCATCTCTTCCCCACTCTAGTAAAAAAGTGTAATCTATTTAAAAATGATTCAAATCGATTATATCATTCGTGGTTTAATGTGCTATCATATCCATAAAAAGGAATCATCAGGAGGGTGTATTTGCTGTGATTTCAGAGGGAAAGACCTTTGGGGGCATATTACGAGTATATCGAAATAGAGCAAACTTAACACTGACTGAGTTATCAGAAAGAACAGGTGTAGCTTCTGGAACCATTAGTAAGATAGAATCCGATGCCTTTACTTTACCAAATATGCAGCATGTAATGAAGCTGGCAAAAGTACTAGATATTCCACTTTATACAGCGATCGTACCCTATTTATATAAAATTAAGCGCGAAGCGACACTTCGGTCTCTATTAGAGGCTGTGATGCAAGAGAAGAATGTGGTTCTTACCAACAAAGTAGCTTTGCAATTGCTAAATTGTCCCAAAAGCAATACATTTCTTTCTTTAGACTATCTGTATCAAAGCGCGGGAATGGAAGGGAATGAAGAACTGCGCTTGGCTCTTTATGACGTGATTTGTGACTACTCGCGTGAGCATGGAATTCCTTTGTATCTGGCAAGATCGCTTTTCCAACGCTACATGATCCGACGTGAAAATCTAAGCCAATTAGATCAAACCTATGTAGAAGGCAAGGAGCTATTACACTACACGTCCTATCTGCATATCAATGAGCGAATTTTGACCTACTATAAATTTTCCTTCCATGCATTGCGTCTTGGATTCTATTCAGATTGTATTCATCTGTGTAAACAAGGACTTGAAATCGACCATAGTCAGAGTGAACAAAAAGCAGCAGCGATTCTTGCGATTATCATTTCCTATTTTGAGTTAGAAGACTACACATTAGGGCATTTTTATCTGGAGAGATACGAAATGTTCGATTATCCCGAGGTACATAAACATGCCAGACATATTCGGGGGAAACTATACGGAAAGACAGGGAAATTTGATAAAGCCATTCCGGTATTACAAGAGTGTCTTGCGCAACAAGCACAGGATGAAAAAATTGTGATTGCGAATGATTTGCTAGAGATTTATATCCAGGTAGGAGAAGAAGAGAAAATCCGTGAACTATTTTTGGCAGAAGCATCGATCTTGCCAGAGAATTTAACTACTCCGAATCAATACAATCAAATGGGACTGTATTTCCGAACAAAGGGCACCTTTTACATTCAAAAAAACGAAGCAGACTTAGGAATCGATAGTCTTGTGGAGAGCGTGAATTACTATCGCGCAATCAATGAGATAAAACAAGCAGATAAGAGTCTGAGCGTACTTTTTGAATTCTATGTGTCAGAGAAAAAAAATCTTCCTTTTGGTATACTCCATAAATTGGTAAACGTGTATAATGGAAGTAATCATAGATCCAAACAGGAGGTATAGGTCATGAAGAAATGGATATTGTCTTTGTGTATGTTAACCGCCTTCATTACAATGCCAGTTTTAGTAGAACAACCAGCCAAGCAATCTAATCTGATTATACAATATGGCTGGCCGGAGCCTTGGTAATCATCTTTTTTCTCTGACAGTAGAAACATAAGCAACATACTGAACCATACAATCAATGCCCTCCAATTGGAGGGCATTTCTTATACGCAAAAAGGTGACTTCGGAAGACAACATTTTTACTTGAGTAATTCGTTATAATTAATTATAACTAGTTATATGTAGTTATAATTGGTGTGGAGGTAGCGGATGCAGATGGTGACGACGCCGATAGTCAATTCGCAAAAATTATGGATGGTGGTTAAGCGGATGGAGCCTCATTTGATCCGCAATCAAGCCAATATGGAGAAGCTTTTGAAAATGCTCATGATCCACGATGTTTCGAACGGCGATAGCAAAGAGCTTTGGAGCGAGTTCGAGAGCAATGAGACGTATGAAGCGAAGGTCGCTCATGCCATTATTCGTCTGAGCGACCAAATCGAAATGGAACGAAATTGAAATCAAGATGTAAATGACTACCATATGCTGTGTCCCATACGGACTGGCTATGGTAGTTTTTTATGCTTTCGCACACAATGGGCGCATGTGCCATAGGCTGGTGGTAGCTTTTTTGCTGAGGTGATACACATGAGACGCCCGGATAATCAGCCAGATTTTATCGGTGCCCTCCTAAGTATGATTCTTGGAGTCGTCCTATCATTCGAGGCCTATCGTCTGGAGGCATTCTCGACGTCCTTGTACGTGGGGGATCACACGTTGCCTGCTATTCTCGGCTTTTTGTTTTTTATGCTCGGGGGTGTGCTGCTGGTCCAATCATTCCGGGTGACGGAGGAAGCCTCTTCGCCAAATCCCGGACCGCTTTTTCCTGGAAAAAGGCTGCGCCTGCTGCTTTGCTTTTTATTCCTGTTGCTGTATGTCTGGCTGCTCGGTGCGATCGGCTACACAATGGCGACGCTCTTTGTCTCCTTTGCATTTTTTATATTGATCGGCAGCTATCGGTGGCGTACGTCCATCGTGTACTCCGTCCTTTTGACAGGGGGGCTGTATGTGGTGTTCATCTACTCGCTGCATATCACGCTGCCTGGAGGCGATTGGTTTTAGAGCAAGCATGATAAGGAGGTGCTGATCATCGAGACGTTCCAATTACTACTGGCTGGTTTTGCTTCAGCCCTCACGCCGGAGCATCTGCTCATGGCGGCACTCGGCGCTCTTATTGGCACCTTTGTAGGCGTATTGCCCGGTCTCGGTCCCACTTCTGCCATCGCGATTCTACTTCCGGTGACAGCCGTACTGGAGCCGACACAAGGGATGATCATGCTGGCAGGGATTTATTACGGTGCCATGTACGGCGGTTCGACGACTGCCATTCTGCTCAATATCCCGGGGGAGCTATCGTCAGTCCCCACGTGTTTGGATGGCTATCCGCTCGCGAAAAAAGGGAGAGGTGGGCCAGCATTAGGGATATCCGCACTGGCTTCGTTTGGTGCAGGGGTACTGGGCGTAATCGGCCTCGTCTTTTTCGCACCGATTTTGGCAGATCAAGCCTTAAAATTCGGACCGCCTGAATACTTTGCGCTGATGATTTTGGCTCTCACGCTGATGGTCAGTCTATCAGGAGGATCATTGGTCAAATCGTTTTTGATGGGGGCATTCGGCTATACGCTCGCTCTAGTTGGACTGGGACCCTCTTCGGGCATGCCGCGCTTTGATTACGGCGTGCCCGCATTGGTCGGCGGTTTTGACATGATTAGCATCATTATCGGGTTGTTTGCGATTACGGAAGTCCTCAAAGGGATTGATGAAAAACGCACAGCTACCCTGCTTGGCAAGCCAGGTAGTGTCTACCCGAAAAAGGAAGACTTGAGAGTAAGTGCTGGGCCTATGCTGAGGGGCGGAATTATCGGCTTTTTTCTTGGATTGCTGCCAGGCTGTTCGGCTGCGATCACGTCGTTTTTGGCGTACGATATGGAGAAAAAGCTATCGAAGCATCCCGAGAAGTTTGGTCAGGGAGCGATCGAAGGGGTGGCAGCACCAGAAGCAGCGAATAATGCGACGAGCAGTGCGGGCTTCATCCCGCTGTTTTCGCTCGGGATTCCTTCCTCACCGCCACTGGCGATTTTGTTGGCAGGATTGATGATCTACGGTTTGACGCCAGGCCCTGTTTTGTTTGAACAAAATGCGAGCTTTGTCTGGACGGTCATCGCTTCGATGTTCGTGGGGAATGCGATGCTTCTCGTGCTGAACCTCCCGATGGTATGGGTGTGGGTCAAATTGACGAGGGTACCGTATGGCATCATGGCTCCAATCATCCTGATGTTCTGCACGATTGGGGCATACAGTGTGCGCAACAGCATGTTTGATGTGTGGGTAGCGTTTCTGTTTGGCGGACTTGGGTATGTTTTCTCCAAATATAAATGGCCCGTTGTTCCGCTGGTGTTGTGCTTCATTTTGGGACCGCTTCTGGAAGAATCCTTCATTCAAACGATGGCGATGGGCGCGGGTGATTTCAGTATTGTTTTGTTTCGACCTCTATCGTTGACCATCTTGCTGGCAGCTGGAGCACTCTTGATCATCTCATTGGTGCTGAACCGTCGGACACAGCAAAGGCTGAAAGAAGAGCGTGACCGGGGAGTAGATGTCGCGTAGGGAGGAAGAGTCATTGAAAAGGTATAAACAATGGGCGGCTGTCATCCTGTCGTTACTTTTGGCGGCAGCTGTTAGCGCATGTGGAAATCAAGGTACAGCCGAGTTGGCTTATCCATCGAAGCAGGTGGAGTATATCGTGCCGTATTCTGCCGGGGGCGGAGTCGATCTCGTAGCCAGAGCGGCAGCAGATTACTTGAGCAAGGAATGGGGGCAGCCCATCGTCGTCGTCAACAAGGCGGGAGGTGGTGGGGCGGTAGGAGCGGAGTATGCTTTAAAGCAAGCCAAAAACGATGGTTACACAGCGCTTGCTGTCAATGTATCCAATACGACGATGCTCGCTGCCGGGATGAAAGCACCGCCGATTACAAGCGAGGATCAAGTCTATGCAGCCAGGATTGGCAAAGGAACGCTTGCTTTTGCTGTGAAAGCCGACGCACCTTGGAAAGATTTCGCTGAATTTTCCGCGTGGGTTCGTGCGAATCCGGAGCAGTTAACATGGACTTCTGTAGGTCCAGCAGGTTTTTCCGCTTTTGGGGTAGCAGAGTGGTTGGATGTGATTGGGGCTGACTTCGCCAAGACGAGAATGATCGTGACGAAAGGCGCATCCGACTCCGTCCCGAAAGTCGCTGGAGGGCACGCGATTTTGGCGGTGCATACCGTGGGGGAGATCATGCCGATGCTGAAAGCGGGCAAGGTCAAAATCCTCGCCGTATCCGGTGACACGCGAAGTCCGTTCCTGCCTGACGTTCCTACTGCGGAGGAGCAAGGGATTCAAGGCTTGTCGGTTTTCTGGTGGACGGGAGTGTCGTTTGCCAAAGGAACGCCAGCGTCGATTATCCGCAAGTGGGAAGAAGCGATTGCCAAGATGGAAAAAGACCCAGCCTTTTTGCAAAAGCTGAGTGAAATCCATGTGGAGCCGGCATATGCGGTAAGTGAAGCATTTACGAAGGAAACACAGGCAGAAACAACATACTACTTGGAATTGGCGACCAAGAAGGGCATTCGAAAATAAGGGCGACAAAAGAAAAAGGGAGAACGGCCTGTAGCTGTTCTCCCGTTTCCATCTATCTATTTAGGTATCCGTTTTTCGTACCTGAATTTATAAAAACCATTTGTTGCGTTTGGCTCGGTCTCGCCGACCTTTTTGTAACCGCATTTCTCGTAGAAGTGTTGGTTGCGCACCGCTTCATAGCCAGTATCGAGCGTCCACTTTTTGATGTGTGGATACGCTGCCTCCATGAACTGCATGGTTTGGCTTCCGATACGCAGGTTTTGCTTATCAGGATCGACATAAATGATCCCCAGCTCCAAATGCTCATGGTCGACTGGAATGAGGCAAAAACCGCCGACGATCTGGTCATCCAGCAAGATCGTATAGTAATGGGCCTTTTGCATGAATAAAATATGCTGGTCAGGCTGGTCATGTCCGGCAGGGCCCTCTCCGTACTTTTGGACGTCTTCTGCGAAGCAGCGAGTGGCAATTTGGGTGAGTTGTTCCGCGTTCGCGGGGACAGCCTTTTTGAAAAAAACCATAGGACTCATGAGATCATCTCCAGTTCGTCTGACTACTTCGAAATAGGTGTATGTATGATTAGTAAAATTCTCCTATATAGCAGACGGATGAACCCACAGAATGGTTACCTACTTATTTTAGGCATGAAGATTTCTAAGGGCCGGGCCGCACGCCCTCGCAAAATGTTGGAGATGGATAAGCACAACTGTCCTTTGCCCGGACACAGCTGTCTCACACCTGTTTGGATTTGAGAAGGTGCAGTCTGCTTGTCGCTTCGGAAAAACTACGTGCCACAAGGGGGAGCTTGGTTGGTATCCAACTTGCAGAGCTTTTTTCTGAATGTGGATGCAATAGCAGAGGAAGGGAGAGAATGGCTTGGATATGCGGGAAGTGGTTGCCATTGTAACGGGTGGTGCTTCCGGTTTGGGAGAAGCCGCTGTGAGGAATGTAGTTCAACACGGGGGAAAAGTAGCCATTCTTGATTTGACGGTAGAGAAGGGGCAAGCGCTGGCGAATGAGTTGGGGCGCGAGAATGCTTTGTTCGTGCATACCGATGTTATTAGTGAGGCGAGTGTAAGGGAGGCCATTGATCAGGCTGCTGGCACATTCGGTACGATTCACGCTGTGGTCAACTGTGCGGGGATTGGTTTGGCACAAAAAACGCTGTCGAGAAGCGGTCCACATCCACTGGAATCCTTCAGCAAAGTCATTTCAGTCAATCTGATCGGTACTTTTAATGTTATTCGGTTGGCGGTGGAGCAAATGGTAGGAAACGAGCCGAACCAACAGGGGGAGCGAGGTGTCATCATTAATACCGCATCGGTGGCGGCTTTTGAAGGACAGGTGGGGCAGGTTGCCTATAGCGCCTCCAAAGGCGGAATTGTAAGTATGACCCTGCCGCTAGCAAGAGATCTGGCTTGGTATGGCATACGCGTGATGGCGATTGCTCCAGGGCTATTTGACACGCCGATGTTCGATCAGCTCCCGCGCTCTGAAAAAGCAGCGTTGGGTGCGACTGTTCCTTTTCCCGCTCGCATGGGTGACCCGAAAGAATACGCGATGCTCGTGAACAGCATCCTCACCAATCCGATGTTGAATGGAGAAACGATCCGGCTGGATGGGGCAATCAGAATGGCACCGAAATAGAGGGGACGTGTTGACAGGAAGATAGTTAGGTGCCATACTATATCTATGACAAACCATTCAAACGGAAGAAAACAAGAAGATGCGATCCCATCGCTAGTTCAATCGCAACGCCAGATTGACCGGTATGGACTCGATGTTGATGCACAAGCTATACTCGTCGCCGCCAGGCTGATGGAGGCAGGAGCCAAGCTAGGGCATGCGGCCGAAATACATTTTGCCAGATTCGGCTTATCAACGGGACGATATCGGTTGTTGGCAGACCTTGAAGATAACGGAGGGGAAGTACTGCCGTCACAATTGGCAGAGCATCTGGGTGTAACACGTGCAACTGTTACCGGTCTGATCGACATCCTCGAGCGCGACGGCCTAGTCTCACGACGAGCGAGTGCAAAAGATGGCAGGCAAAAATCGGTCATGTTAACGGAGCTCGGGGCTAGTAAGCTGCGTGAAATGGCGCCTGAGCACTTTGCGAGATTGGAAGCGATGGTCGGATTGCTCAATACTCAGGAGCGCAGTGTGTTTCTCGACCTGCTAGGCCGCGTGACACAAGGCATCTCGGCACTGACAGAAGAATAGTAAGCAGTAAAGCGGGCTAGGCAGCTAGCCCATTTTCACTCTTATATAGTTAGGTTCCTAATTACTTATTCAGAACAAGGGAAAGGAGGTGAAAAACATGCATGATCCTGCAAAATCGGGAGGTGTTTATCCGATCAAGAGGGCAAGTCCCGAGCGGAAATTGTTTGTTTTATGGCGAGAGGTCGTCATGGCTTATTTGTCTCCTGCAATCATGGCGAGCATTGGAGGATGGATCACCGCTGACAAAGGGCTGCAAATAGGAGCATTGACCACGATTGGCGGAACATCTGCATTGATTGCCGCACTGCTTGGACGATGGTTACAGAGCCAAGGTATACATAAACGTTGGGTCACCCACACGCCTCATTTGGCGCTGGTAGCGGTTATGGGGATGACAATGGCGGTGATCGGTCTGTTGGCAGCATGGCTAACAACGGAGTTACTCGTCATCGTTGCTCCCGGTGAATCGTTAGCTTGGCTAAGCCGTGTCTGGATCGACTTCCCGCTATCAGCGATAATCGCCAGCACGTTAATCACATGGCGGTGGCGTAGTGCCATCAGCCATGACCAATAAAAATGGAATCAGTTACGGAGGAGAGATAGATAATGATCGTAGTTATGGGAGCGACAGGAACCATAGGACGTGCACTTTTGAAACGATTGATAGAGCTTGGTGTCCCAACTCGGGCATTGAGCAGAACACCGGAAAAACTTCAGATGCTAATGGGAGAACGGGCAGAATCTACGGTGGAAGTCGCAGCAGCGGAAGCTTCTGACCCTGAATCATTGCGCACAGCATTCACAGGTGCGAATCAGCTTTTCCTTTCCCTTTCAAACAGTCCCGATCAGGTCGAGCTGGAAACAGCGATGATTCGCATAGCAGCTGAGGCTGGAATCCAACACATTGTGAAAATATCCAGTCCAGCCTACGACGAAAAGGCGCCAGTCGCCGTAGCGAGATGGCACCAGGAAATCGAGAGAACTTTATTAGAATCGGGTATGAAAAATACTGTGCTTCGACCGTACGCCTTTATGCAGAATCTGCTCCGTTTCGCACCGACAATTCAGACGCAACATGTTTTCTTCGGTGCGATGGGCGAAACAGCCTGCAACTTTATCGATTGCCGGGATATCGCCGATGTTGCCGCAGAGGCATTGACCCATCCCGAAAAAGCAGGTCGTGTATACACACTGACGGGTTCTGAGGTTTTCAGCTATTCGCAAATTGCGAGCAAGCTGTCAGAGCTGCTTGACCGCCCGATAACGTACATCAACAAGGATAGCGAAGCACTCCGACGTGATCTGATGGAGTATGGAAACATGCCGGAGTGGCTCGCCAGTCATGTCGTTGAAATTCAAGCGATGTCAGTAGCGATCCCGGAAAAGCCGACAGACGATGTATGGCGTGTCCTCGGCAGAGAACCTCGCAAGCTGGACGCTTTTCTGCAAGAACATAGTGAAAAGTTCCGTTAATCAACAGGGCTATTTTCTAACAGCGAAATTTCTTGGGCTTTCAGAAGAGCCTGAGTGCGATTGGTGACACCGAGCTTGCCATATATCCGATGCAAATACACCTTGACGGTCCCGAGCGTATTCCCTAGCTCATCGGCGATCATCTTGTTGGATGCTCCTTCGGCCAGCATGGAAAGGATAATCATTTCTTTTCCAGTTAGCGGCTCGATCAAAGGAGCTTTTCTTTTCTCCATTTTCTTAGGGAAAAGGGATAGTAGCTGGTTGACGTACGCTGCTGGTACGGACGGACCTGGCTGTTGGGATCGTTTTTTCAAGCGTAGCTGGTAATCGTGCAAGAGGTGAGACATCGCCGTACCTTCGTCCAGAAAGCTTCGGACGTAGCAGTTGTTTCCCCCAATCAAGAGTGCTTCGTGGAGGAAAGCCAGTGCTTCTTTTTTGTTGCCGCACTGTTGGTGGGCGAGCGCTTGCAGAATGGCGATGTCTACTTGGCTGATCAACAGCTCCTCGCGAATACTGGATGGCTTTAGGATCGTTAAAATACGTAAGGCTTCCTGCTCCTGCTGCTGGGCGAGCAGCAAACGGACATAGGTCAAAACCTCTAATTCTCTCTGAATGCTAGGCTGATTCAAAATGGAAGGGGGAAGCTTGGACAACTCCGTTTTTGCCAAAGCAATGTCCCCTTCCTGGATCGCGATGTGTGCGAGAAATGCTTGTAATGGGTTTAACCAATAAGAACCACCCCAGCTTGTGACCGTCTCCCGTGTCTCTGAAATGATTTTTCGTGCCGCAACAAAATTCCCCTCCACTAGCTTGTGCTTGGCGGATGTCAGCGCATAGGGGACGAGCAGGCCAGGTATTTGTTTTTGAAGTGCGACTAAACGAACTCGCTGAAGATGATCGAGGCTTTCTTCCAGCCTGTTTTCCTCATACAGCCCCTCCGCCAACGCCTGAATGGTGTACAGGTTGATCAGAGAATCCTTCCAGCCATGAGCTTCGAGTATGCTGGAAAAATGCTTGCCGACAGCCTCTGTTTGATCAGACAGCATCCCTTTTAACCCGAATCGCGTACGGCGAATAAACGGCTCAGTCGTGTTGTAATTAAAATGGTAAAACAACGGACTCTCTGGCAGCTCACCACTTAACTGTGAGGAACTGGCAATCCAGCTCTCAAAATCTCCGGTTGCAAACACTAGATTCGCTCGCACAAAAAACAGCCCGCTCAAAAACTGTTGATGCTCCGTCGAGTCTTCCAGGCTCGCAGCGCTTTGCTCCAATTGGGTGAGGGCAAGCTCTGCCCGATCCGTAAAACCGCAAGCAACCAAGAGGAACACATAGATCAGGCGAAAAAGTGGTGAGAAATGGTTCGCGTGATCAGGGATGCTGTCCAGCGTTCTGAGAAAGCTGGAAAACTCGCCGCGTTGGAGCAGTACCGGAATATGTTGCGCAAGGAAGCTTGCAGCCAGCGTATAATCGGCAGCGGCAATCGCATGTTCGATCGCTTCGTCCATCATTCCACGCTCCGCATAGCTCTCACTGGCTAGCCGATGCAGCTTACGTGCTTCTCCGGGAGCCGTCTGCTCCAATTGACTGAGCAAAAAATCGGCAAACAAGTGATGGTATCGATACCACGTCCCATAATCATCCAGCGGGATTAAAAAAATGTTTTGGCGGTGCAAGCGGGTCAGCATTTGTTGGCACTGGGGCAGGCTGGTCAGAGCTTGGCATACGTGAGCGTCCATTCTCGCCAGCACAGAGGTTTTGAGCAAGAAGCTGCGCTCCTCTTCCGGAAGTCGCATGATTACCTCATGAAACAAATACTCTGAGATATTGCGATGAGATCCAGTAAATCCGGCGAAAAATTGATCGTGATTCTCCGTATTCACGAGTGAAATAGCTGCGAGCTGCAAGCCGGCGATCCAGCCCTCCGTACTTTTCACTAGCTGTTCAATTTGGGTTTCGGTCAGAGGTAAATCGTGAACCTGCCGATAAAAGCTATCTGTCTCTTGATAACTGAAAAGAAATTGTCCTGCCTCAATGTGACATACTTCATGGCGTACGTTCCATTTGACTGTAGAAAAAGGCAACGTGTTGCGACTGGCGATGTACAGATGGACGTGACTCGGGAGATATTCCAAAAAATAAGCCAAGCTGTTGTGAATCGTCTCATCCGAGATTACGTGATAGTCATCGAGAATGATAGCAAGTGGCTGTGTCGTAGCAGCGAGTTCATTGAGCAGAGAATCGATGAAGGTAAAGATCGAGGTATGACTGGTTGCCTTCATGGCTGGTTCCATTCGCTCGGAGAGTTCAGCGAATCCAGATTCGGACAGCGTAAATACGATGTATCTCCAAAAGCGAATCAGGTCATTATCCATCTCATCGAGTGAGAGCCATACGGTGGAACCGCCGTACTGATGAGCCCATTGACTGAGCAAGGTCGTTTTTCCGTAACCGGCTGGGGCGTACAGTGCGGTTAGTCGGCATTGTAGACCAGCGTCCATTTTTTGCAGCAGTCGGCTCCTGTGAACGCTATTCGACCGAACGGCGGGCATAGCTGTTTTGGTTTTCAGCATAATGGAATGATGGAGCATGTTTATACCGTCCTATGTATTAGAATTTTATGTGTCCATTATACTTGTAATCGGCAAAAATCGACATTTGGAAAAATGAGGAATATTTTGACTTGAGGAGCAGGCCCCAAACCGCCATCTTTTGCATGCCCGTCACTTTTCGGCGAGAAATTTCCACGGAAGCCAGACATGCTTCAACAGGCTTCACATCCCGCCGCTTCTAGAATGGAAGCAAAAAAGAGAAGTGGGCGAAAGAGGCATGAAGATGAGACGATGGAAACACGCTGTTATGGTGGTAGCTACATGGATGCTCTGTGTTGCGATGGGAACGGAATCTGGCGCCGTCGAGGCGAGTAGCGAAGGGGAGGTGCAGGAGCAGGATTCCATTCAGGTAGCCTTTGTCGGGGATATGATTTTGGATAAGAGCGTTGGGAATCAGATCGGACGGTACGGCGTAGATTATCCGTTTCAAAAAACCGCCGATTTTCTCAAGCAGGCAGACCTGACGATTGGCAATCTGGAGACACCAGTCAGTACGCGGGGACGTCCGGAGAAAAAGGAATATACCTATCGTGCGAAGCCAGAGTCGTTGAAGGGGCTCGTGAACGCGGGCTTCGACGTGGTCAACCTGGCGAATAATCATTCGCTGGATTACGGAATGGACGCGCTCACTGACACGATGGAGCATCTGAAAAAGGCAAAGATCGGTTACGTGGGGGCAGGGAAAAACGAGGAAGAAGCATTCGCTCCCTACATCCAAACGATCAAGGGAAAACGCGTGGCAATCATCGGGATCAGCCGTGTCCTTCCAAATGAGCGCTGGTATGCGCGAAAAAACAAGCCAGGTCTCGCGCATGCTTACTCGTATGAGCCAATGCTGTCCTATGTAAAAAAGGCAGTGGCAGAGTCAGACATTACGATAGCGGTCATGCACTGGAATCAGGAATATAAGGATTACCCAGAACCATATGCGCGTGAGATGGCGAAAAAGCTGATCGACAGCGGTGTGGATGCCATTGTCGGGTCGCATAGCCATTCGATTATGGGCGTTGAGTTTTATAAAAAGGCGCCGATTTACTACAGTGTAGGGAATTTTGTGTTTACCACCTCGCGCAATCCGAAAGGTCGCGAAGCCATGATGGTCCAACTGACCTTTTCAAAAGACGGGAGCAAGAGCCGCGTAATCCCGGTGAAGCTCACGAACGGTCAGCCTGCTCCGATGGACGAGAAAAACAAACAGCGGATCATCGATAAGCTCAACCGCATTTCCTATGGGGCGAGCATATCCGAAAAAGGGGAGGTAACCGAGTCTAAGCCTCAATAGCGAGTCGTCGCATCATTTCTCTGCGTGTGAAAAAACATTAACTAAGACAGGCGTTTGCCTGTCTTTTTCGACTCCAACAATAACGTTTTTGACTGAATGGGTTAAGCAAACGGGCAACTTGACTTAGAGTCAACTCAAAGGTGTAAGATTGGACCAAGTCGACAACCGAAGGAGCTCCTCGAAATGAATATTAAAGAAGTTGCGGAAAGAACCGGACTTTCTGCACATACCATTCGATTTTATGAAAGAAGTGGGTTATTTCCTAAAATAAAGAGATCCCAAAATGGAATACGCGAATTTAGGGATTCTGATGTAAACTTTCTTATTTTCATGGCAACTCTCAAAAAAACAGGGATGTCACTTGAAGATATTTCGGAGTTCACAAAAGATGGCTGCATACTTGAACGTTTGGAATCCGGGGAGATGCCCAAAGAACCAGTTAGGAATCGACTTTCGATTCTTATGGATCATCGGAATAAGTTGCTCGAACAACAACGAAATATTGAATTATTTATAAATGCTGTAACTCTAAAAATTTCATTTTATGAGAGTTACATTGAAGGTACAGATAACAATGAAGTGGAGGATTTTAAAGATGGCTGAAATAAGGTATGAAGTCGGTTCACAAGTAATGAATCAGGTTGTCGGAGAATCTGGTGTTCATACTCGCGAGTTTTTGAAAGGAATCGCGCCTGACTTTGAACGTTTTTTAGTTGAATTCCCATTTGGGGACATCTATAGCCGACCAGGATTGGACTTGAAATCTCGTGAGATTGCGACCGTTGCAGCCTTAACCGCTCTTGGGTACGCAATTCCTCAACTGAAAGTTCATATTAACGGTGCCTTAAATGTTGGATGGACAAAAGAAGAGATCATGGAAATAATGATGCAAATGGCCGTTTATGCTGGTTTCCCCGCCGCTTTAAATGGACTGAATGCAGCTAAGGAAGTTTTTACAGCTAGAAATTTATAAAAGGGGAGTATCAACATGTTAAACCGAAATATTTCTTTTACCTGGATTGGTTTTGGTGGATTTTATATAGAAACATCTGGAAATAAAAAAATACTTATTGATCCATGGATTAAAAACAATCCCTCCTGTCCCGAAACGATTAAAAACATAGAAAAAGTAGATTACATTTTTTTAACACATGCACATCGAGATCATGCTGAAGATGTCGTTTGGCTTGCGCAAAAAACAGGTGCCAGCGTATTGGCAGGCTGGGAACTGGCGTTTATTCTCCAGAAAAAAGGTGTTCAAAATATCGTTGCCATAAATAAAGGTGGAACTCGACAATTTGAAGATATAGCGGTTACTGCTGTACATGCAGACCATTCCTCGGCTTTCGTTGATGGTGATCAGATTCTCTATGGCGGGGAGCCTATGGGGTACGTAATCAAATTCGAAAATGGATACACTGTCTATCACGCTGGGGATACAAACGTATTTGGTGATATGGCTCTAATTGCTGAATTATACGTTCCAGACCTGGCATTATTGCCTATCGGTGATGCTTATACGATGTCCCCCAGAGAGGCTGCTAAGGCAGTCCGCCTGCTAAATATAAAAAATGTTATACCGACACATTTTGGCGTATTTGATTTTTTAACTGGTCGGCCAAGCGAACTCTCTGCTTTGCTTTCTGATGTTAAAGATTTAACAGTTTACGATATAAGTCCTGGTGATACTATTTTTATCAATCACAATAAATGAGAAAGAGAGATAGTATTCAGTTAAGGATGTTATAACGGCAATGACTTTCTGGTCAGTCTAGAACCTTATTTTCATTGAACAGTCCCTTTGTTGAGAAAGACTATGCAAAGAGTCCGGGGGCTAAATGGGACCTTGAGAAAAAAGTATGGTATATCCCGGATGGGGCATAGTTATGCATATTTGAGGAATGGGCAGAATGGAGGTGTATAACATCACGAAAGGGAGTGATTGTCAGTGCAAGCTATCACTACGTTTTTCATGTTCCACGGACAAGCGGAAGAAGCGATGAAGTTTTACACTTCTATTTTTGATCGCTCCGAAATCAGGCAGGTATTGCATCACGAGAATGGACAAGTCCTGCACGCTACTTTCACCTTAAAAGACCAGACCTTTATGTGTATCGACAATACGAACGGTGACTATCATGCTTTTACTCCGGCGATTTCGTTGTTTGTGGACTGCGATACGGAGGAAGAGGTTGATCGGGTTTTCGGACAGCTTTCCGCAGATGGACAAATACTCATGCCGCTCGGGCAATATCCGTTCAGTGAAAAGTTCGGATGGGTTCAAGATCGTTACGGATTATCCTGGCAGATTCATTTACCGAAAAGATGATATTGAAAAGCCGGTACACCTCTTGGTACTGGCTTTTTTATAGGATAATAAACGCTGCTGTGGTGGGGGGAAGAAGCGAATTTCCAGTCTACGCTTCGGCCTACGCCCCGCAAGGGGTATCACTGTCCGCTTCGTTACGCGCTTCAAACCCGAAAACGCGCAGGCGTTTTTGTATGTAATAAAAGCTGAAATTCCCCGCCATTTATTACGAAGCTGAGGCGGGCTCCAGAGGCGCTTGGACTGGGAATTGGCTTCTTCCTACGAGCTTTTCGTTAGTTCATTGAAAGTGGATCTAAGATGGTTTGTGCTAACTGCATTGACTTTCAGAAGCTTCCATGAGTTTACTTGCAAAACGTTTTAAACCTACGAAAGAATCTACAGCTTTCCGGAAGCACTGTCACATGTTTGGAAGGAGACCGCCCGAACGAAGAGAGGATACAGGCGACTGGAAAACATGTGGCAGGGCTTCTCCGACCACAATCGATGGAATACATCTTTTTTCAACATCATCATCAACTGACGAAAACTACGTAGCCAACGATAAATGCTTCGCACATGTCCAATCCTTTTTTACAGAAATAGAATCGTACATTGATATAATGAAGGTAGGGCTGTATAGATAATCAGACAGTGGAGAATAAAGGGGGAAACATGATGGATGAGAAATGGACACGCCTGGTACATAACATGAACCCGTCTGCCAAGCTCCTCCGTGCATGGGAGCTAAAAGGAGGGATTTCTGCACAGGTCACCGCGCTTGAAATGGAGATTCCTGACGGCAAGAAGAAAATAGTAGTCGTCCGCGAGCATGGTCAGGCTGACCTCAAGCGAAATCCGCAGATCGCATCAGATGAATTCAAACTTTTGCAAATACTGAAGTCCGCTGACTTGCCGACTCCAACGCCCTATCATCTCGAAGCATCCAGCGAGATATTTCCCACACCGTGCCTTGTCATCGAATTCATAGAAGGCCAGACAGTCACCAAACCAGCCGACTTATCCAGCTATCTAAAGCAAGCAGCTGAGGTGCTGGTTCGCATCCATTCGGTAGACGCTTCTAGGCTGGCTGGCACTTATTTGCCGAAACAAGAAGAAGCGATAACGGAAAAGCTCTACAAAAGATCTGCGATCCTGGACAAATCATTGGATGAGGGACTCATTCGCGAAGTGCTGGAGTCCGTTTGGCCGCTACGTCAAGCGAATGCAGCATCGCTTTTGCATGGCGATTTCTGGCCAGGAAATACGATGTGGAAGGAAGAGAAGCTGGCTGCAGTTATCGATTGGGAGGACGCTGCGACAGGCGACCCCTTGTCTGATCTCGGCAATGCCAGACTGGAGATTTTGTGGGCATTTGGAGTGGAGGCCATGAATGATTTTACCCTTTGCTATCAATCTGGCAGCAAGACTCTCGATTACACCCAGCTTCCGTACTGGGATTTGTGCGCTGCACTGCGGCCAGCCTCGAATCTATCTGATTGGGGATTGGAAAAGAGTATGGAGAAAACCATGCGCGAGCGACATTCTCTATTCGTGATGCAGGCATTTGAAAAACTAGGCATTCCGTATAAAAGACATGCCACTTATGAGAGCTTCGAATAATCGGGGCTTTTTTTCTGTGAAAAACGTCTCGACGTTTTTCATAAAGGTGGATGCGACCGCTTGCGGTCAACAAAACGGTCATGACCGTTTTGTTTGGAAAAAAATGTTGACCGTTCAGGTGTAGATACCTATAATCTAATTCATAGTAAACATGTAGGAATTATAAGTTATTATTTTTTGATCCGACCGGACCACCGGAGGAACGGTTTCACTGAGTGAGTGCATATGAAGGAGGATCACCATGAGAAAAAGGCTTTCGCAAATCATTTCAACTTTACTGCTAGGAACGCTCCTGGTCACAGGGTGCAGCTCAGAAGGCAGCGCGCCAGCTACCTCGACACAAACGGCAACTCCGTCGGCAGATGCAACAGCACCTGCTGCCAGCAAGGTGCAAGACATAAAAGACGGCATCAATTTGGCTACGGATTTATCCAAGCTACCGGAAGCCGCAGCCAAAAGGACCGATACATTCATTGCGGGGCTGACAGAGCCGGGCGGCGTGTTTAACCCGTTTTTTTACCACAACGGCTACGATGGCAACGTCACCTCAGCGATTTTCGAATCACTGGTCGATGTCGATGCGACAGGAAAGCCAGTACCCAAGCTCGCGGAAAAATGGGATGTATCACCTGACCAGCTTACGTATACGTTCCACCTGAGACCGAATCTGAAATTCAGCGATGGTTCACCGCTGACGGCAGAGGATGTAGCCTTTACACTGACGATTCTGCATGACAAAACGTACGACGGCGAAACGGACATTTTCGTAGCAAGTATCAAGGGTGGTCGTGAATACAAGGAAAGAAAAGCGAACACGATCGAAGGGATCAAGGTGATTGATCCACAGAAGATCCAGATCACGACGGAAAAAGTGAACGCCAAGTCTCTTGTCCTGTTAGGCGGGCAGGTGCTCTCCAAAGCGTACTACGGCAAGGAGTACAAACCAGGCAATTTGGAGTATCTCCGCACCTTACACGGCAAGCCATTAGGAGCTGGACCTTATAAATTGGAAGCGTACATTCCTGGTCAAGAAGTCCGCTATCTCGCAAACGAGCACTATTACAAGGGCAAGCCGCAGGTTGAGCACTTTATCTACAAGACGACAGAGGGCGACGCTCTACAGTTTATCCAGACAGGGGAAATGGATTACAACTCCTTTACCGTCAACTCGGATAACATCGAGCAGCTGCAAGAGCTGGGATATGTGAATATCAATCTGTACACATCCAGCGCTTATTCGTACATCAAGTTCAATCATTCCAAGCCATTTTTCAAAGACAAGCGCGTCCGCCAAGCCTTCATTTACGGACTGGATCGCCAAAAGATTCTGGATCTGACCTACCAAGGATACGCGCAAGTCGCCAATGTACCGATCAGCCCTGTTTCCTGGGCCTATACGGAGGATGTCAATCCGTACGCCTACAATCCGGAAAAGGCGAAGCAGCTCCTGGATGAAGCGGGCTGGAAGCCTGGCGCGGATGGAATCCGTGAAAAAGACGGACAAAAGCTGATCGTGCATTACTACACGACAAAAGGAAAGCTGGGAGAAGTTCTGATCCCGATTGCCAAAGAAAACTACAAAGAGCTGGGCATCCAGTTTGAAGCAGAAATGATGGACTACAACGCCGTATTGGCACGGACGGAAAAAGGCGATCACGACCTCGCTTCGTTCTCAACCACGATGCTGATCGATCCAGATGACGGTGTAGACGCCTTCTCGACGAAAAAGGGTAAGAGCGGATTTACCGGAACGAATGGCTACTCCAATGCCAAAGTAGACGAATTGCTGGAAGCAGGCCTATCTACGCTGGACATCGAGAAGCGCAAAGCAATCTACAAAGATCTGTACAAAGAGTTGAGCGATGATCCACCGTACATCCTCCTCGGCTACCGCAAAATTTTGTCTGCGCACAACGGCAAGATCAAGGGCTTGGAGCCGAATCCGTTCACGGGCATTTCGACCAGCCTGCCTGGCATCAAAATCGAGTAACAAGTTCGAGTAACTGACTCACGAATGTTGTGCCCGGCCCTGGGGCTGGGCTTTCTTTTTTTCCCAAGCATGAAAGGAGGCAAACGATGACGTCCTACTTCCTGAAAAGGGTCTTTTACATGGCATTGACGCTCTTCGGCGCATCCATTTTAATTTTTTTCCTGTATGCCCTAACGCCCGGTGATTTCGTCGATACGAGTCTCAAGCTGACAGCCGAACGAAAGCTGGAGCTAAAAGCGATGTACGGGCTGGATAAGCCTGTCGTCGAACGGTATTTCATCTGGATGAAAAACGCCCTCCAAGGCGATTTTGGTTATTCTCTGCAATACCAACAGCCGGTGATGTCGCTGCTAAACGATTACATCTGGAATTCGTTTTTGCTGGCGATTACCTCCACCTTTTTTACATGGCTGATCGCGATCTCAATCGGAGTTCTGTCTGCTGCAAGGCAGCATTCCTGGTTCGATGCGCTCGTGACGATCGGTGTTTTTGCTGCGATGTCGCTGCCTGTCTTTTTCGTTGGGCTGCTGTTTATCAAGTTGTTTGCCGTCGATGCCAAGCTGTTTCCCGCAGGGGGCATGATGATGATCGGCAGCAAGGAAACAGGGCTCACCTATGCGTGGGACGTGGTTCAGCATATGTTTTTGCCTGTGACGGTGCTAACTTTGCTGAGCGTGGGGACGCTGACCCGCTATTTCCGCACGAACATGCTGGAGGTCATTCAACAAGACTTCGTGCGCACGGCCCGGGCAAAAGGCCTGAAGGAAAAAGTCGTCCTGCACAAGCACGCGCTGCGCAATGCGCTTCTGCCTGCCATTACACTGTTAGGCTTTGAGCTGCCAGCTCTGTTTGGTGGGGCGATCATCACGGAAAAAATCTTTAACTGGCCCGGTGTCGGACAGTTGTACATGCAGGCGTTTTCTGTACGGGACTACCCGCTCTTGATGGGCTTTACGATGTTCCTGGCGATTCTCACCGTCATCGGAAACTTATCTGCTGATTTGCTGTACAGAGTGGCCGACCCACGGGTTCGGTTGAAATAGGAGGGGAAAAACGATGGCATCGACGGTAAGTGAAGTAGCGGAGGTGACGAGACCGGAGCAGGTAACGTTGCGTTCTTCCTTGTGGCACGAGGCTTTTTTGCGACTGAAAAAGAAGCGTCTGGCCATGGTTGGACTTGTGTTTTTACTCGTTATGGCAGTGGGATGCTTCATCGGTCCGTTTTTTTCTCCGTACGCATCCGGCAAGATTAATACGGCCATGATCAACAAGCCGCCAAGCTTCTCCCATTGGCTCGGGACGGACAGCTTGGGCAGAGACATTTTGACGCGATTGATGCAGGCTGGCCGAATCTCATTGACAGTCGGCATTGCTTCCATGGTGCTCTCCGTTTCCATTGGCGCCCTTCTCGGGGCACTGGCTGGCTTTTACCGCGGATGGGTCGATCAAGTAATCATGCGTGTAGCAGACGTGCTCATGACCATTCCTGGTCTGCCGCTCTTGTTTATTATGGGCGCAGTCCTCTCCGAGTGGAAAATCCCGACCGACTACCGCATTTATATCGTCATGGTCATGCTGAGCCTGATCGGCTGGCCCGGCTTGGCGCGAATGGTCCGCAGCCAGATGCTCACCCTGCGTGAAAGTGAATTCATGCAAGCAGCAGAAGTACTCGGTCTGCGCGACAGACGCAAGCTGTTCTTCCATTTGCTGCCCAATCTGACACCACTCTTGATTGTCGTTGCCACCTTGAACGTCGGTGGTGCGATCCTGAGCGAATCCGTATTATCGTACTTCGGCCTCGGAGTCGTCCCGCCAACCCCGACATGGGGCAATATGATGGATGCAGCGAATACCTTAATCGATTTTCAGAAAAGACCATGGCTGTGGGTTCCTCCGGGTATTGCTATTTTCGCTACTGTCATCTCGATTAATTTGCTGGGGGATGGATTGCGAGATGCTTTGGACCCGAAGCAGAAGCGTTGATGGGTGTTTTTGAATGATTTATAACTTCTTGAACCTACTTTCAAGATAAAACTGAAGCAGCGCAGGGAGAAGTGATTTCCAGTCCAAGCGCCTCTGGAGCCCATCCCAGCTTCGGAAAAAATGGCGGGGAATTTCAGCTTCACTCATGGATTACTCCCCTGAAACTTCTACGTTTGAAGCGCTCCCGCCATTTTTTTCGAAGCGGACAGTGATACATCTTTGCGGGGCGTAGGCCGAAGCGTAGACTGGAAATCACTTCTCCCTCCCCACTACAGCTTCTTCAAATACAAGAAAAGGCAGGTGAGCCAAGCATGAATGCTCTAGTCGAAATCCAAAATGTAAGCACCTACTTCAAGTCCGAACAAGGCGTGGTCAAAGCAGTCGATGCCCTCGATCTGCGTATCCATGAAGGAGAGACCGTATGCATCGTAGGCGAGTCAGGCTGCGGCAAAAGCGCGGCAGCCATGTCATTGATGGGACTAATCCCAGAGGCGGTAGGCAGTATCGTTTCGGGTGAGATATGGTTTGCAGGCCGTGATCTGCGAAAAGTTAGCAAAGAAGAAATGCGCAAGCTCCGCGGCAATGAGCTGGCCATGATTTTTCAAGAGCCGATGTCGTCCCTCAATCCCGTACTGACCATCGGTGAGCAAATCATGGAACCGATCATGGAGCATCAGGGCTTAAGCAAAAAAGTAGCCCAAGCACGAGCCATTGAACTGATCGAGCTAGTCGGAATCCCACGGGCAAAAGAAATCGCAAAATCATACCCCCATGAATTGAGCGGAGGCATGCTGCAACGCATAATGATTGCGATCGCAATATCCTGCAATCCGCGCCTGTTGATCGCCGATGAGCCGACGACTGCTTTGGATGTGACCATTCAGGCACAAATTCTCGATCTACTTCGCAAAATCAAGGAGGAAGCCCAAACTGCGATTCTATTTATCACGCATGATCTGGGTGTTGTTGCGGAAATGGCCGATCAAGTGGTCGTGATGTACGCAGGGAAAGTGGTAGAGGTGTCTCCGGTCGTCGAGCTGTTTGAGGAGCCGAAGCATCCGTATACACAAGGCTTGCTCCGCTCCAAGCCTGTGTTGAATCAACGCAGAGCCAAGCTGTATTCCATCCCTGGTCAAGTACCGAATCCGACGACACTCGGTGAAGCCTGCTATTTTCTTGAGCGATGCGATCAGTGCTTGGCCATTTGCCGGGTGAAGCAGCCGCCTTTGCGTGATGGGGGAGACGGTAGAAAGGTCGCGTGCTGGCTGTATGAGGAGGAGATCGCCGGTGGAAAATAATTTGCTGGAAGTGCGCCGATTGAAAAAATATTACCCGATTACCGGAGGGCTATTAGGCAGGACGATCGGCCAGGTTAAAGCAGTGGATGACGTCAGCTTTTCGATTCAAAAAGGGGAGACGTTCGGGCTGGTCGGTGAATCCGGCAGCGGGAAAAGTACGACAGGTCGCACCATCCTTCGCCTTTTGGAAAAGACAGAGGGAGAAGTCCGCTTCCAGGGTATCGATGTGCACGCTTTAAATCGCCAAGAGCTCCGAGCATTGCGTCCACGGATGCAATATATTTTTCAAGACCCGTACAGCTCGCTGAATCCGCGCGTGAGAATCGGAGAAGCACTGGGAGAAGCGCTGCTTGATCACGGGCTGCTTCCACAAGCGGAGGTCAGGGAAAGGGTCTTAGAGGTCATGAATTTATGTGGATTGGCGCCCTATCATGTTGATCGGTATCCGCATGAGTTCTCGGGAGGTCAGCGTCAACGGATCGGTATCGCACGAGCCATTATGATGAATCCTGATTTTATCGTCGCGGATGAGCCAGTATCTGCTCTGGATGTGTCGATCCAAGCCCAAATCATCAATTTGTTTGCAGAGTTGCAGGAGCAAAGGAAGCTGACGTACTTATTTATTTCCCATGATTTGAGCGTCGTGGAGCATCTGTGCACGAGGATCGGGGTCATGTATTTGGGATCATTGCTGGAGCTGGCATCTCGTGATGAGTTGTTTTTGGAGCCGCTCCATCCGTACACGAAAGCATTGCTCTCCTCTGTGCCGCTCCCGATCCCAAAGTACAAGCGCGAACGCATTGTCCTGCAGGGAGACATGCCAAGTCCGGCGAATCCTCCGGCAGGATGCAAATTCCACACGCGCTGCCCGTATGTGAAAGAGATTTGCCGACAGGAAATGCCTGCTTTTCGTGAGGTTAGCACGGACCGATTTGTCGCCTGCCATTTGGTGTAACGGGAATGAAGTCAATCGAAGGAGAATGAGGTGAGAAAAGCCTCTTGATGCCTAAACTGTTTGACATTGACAGCAGTCGGGATCAAGGGGTATTATCAGACTATAAAACACACTAAGTAGGTAGGAATAATATGTATTGATTTTGACAAAAGAGGAAGGTGATCCCCGTGGCAAAGAATGAGGTTTCCCTAGATGATCTCTTACTTGAGAAAATCGCACGCGCACTGGACGGTCTGGAATACGGCTCCATACATATTGTGGTCCACGATTCACAGGTCGTTCAGATTGAGCGAACGGAAAAATACAGACTCCCGGTGGAAAAGCCTGAGGCAAAGATTTCGCAAGCGCGGACCGGAAAATAGAAGAAAAAGCATGGGGAAAAGAGAGGAGGAAGGACTATGGCAGGCGTTCTTGTGGTTGGAGGAGATCGGGTAGGAGAAATCGAGAGCTTGTTGCAAAACAAAGGGTTCCAGAATGTCTATCACGTATCAGGTCGCAAAAAATCCGATGTGAAGGCGACGATTCCTTCTGATACGGAGCTTGTTCTTGTCTTTATTAACTTCGTGAGTCACAGCTTGAGTAAAAATATAAAGAAGCTGGCGAAGCAAAAGCATGTCCCGATCGTTTTTTGCCGGCGGTCATGTGATGCGGTAGCCATTTATGAACCAGCGATAAGCTAGAGAGGACAGCTCCCATATGCGCGAATGAATAGAAGTATTCAACGATGAATACTTCTTTTTTGCGTGACAGAGACTATTGGTAGAAACTTGTCGGACCGACTCTGGTAAAAGTATTCCGCAGAGAATAAAACTAACAAAAGAACAACCGAAAACACGAATGGCACGGAATTTGCAGAATATTTATTCAATAATCAGATATCCGACTCAAACAAGGGGGTACAGCATGAAAAGACCAGTTGTCATGACGAGTCTCTTCGTTTTGCTTACAGGACTAGTTGCAGGCTGTAGCAGCGGCAATACGCCGACTCAAACCACACCAGACAAGCAGCAACCAACGCCAACACAGCAGGAAACTGTGCAGAGTGCGGTAGAGCAGACGTTGCACATGAATGCTGCCGAGCCTGAAACACTTGATTCAGGCATGTCCAACGATGTGATTTCTGGTGCCTTCATCCGTTCGTTATACGACGGACTCGTTCGATTGGACAAGGATGGCAAGCCAGTCCATTCCGTTGCATCCGACATTCAAGTATCGGCGGACAAAAAGGTGTACACCTTTACTTTACGCGACAGCAAATGGAGCAATGGTGACCCGGTTACGGCTCAAGACTTCGCCTTCGGCTGGATGCGCGTGCTCAATCCGAAGACAGCCAGCGGCTCCGCCTACAAGTACTATCCAATCAAAAATGCCCGTGCCTTTTACGAAGGAAAGGCGAAAGCAGAGGATGTCGGCATTAAGGTCGTCAATGACAAGACACTGCAAGTCACCTTGGAAAACCCCACTCCTTACTTCCTGACACTTGCGACCTTCTACTATCCGGTCAATCAAGAGGTGGTAGAAGCCAATCCCGATTGGGCGAAAAAGCCCGAATCCATCGTGACCAATGGGCCGTTCAAGCTGGTGAACTGGCAGCATAAAAACAAAATTGAGCTGGCGAAAAACGAGCACTATTGGGACAAAGACGTCGTGAAGTTTAACGAAATCGAGTTTTCCATGATCGAAGATACGAATACCGAGCTGGAGCTGTTCAATAGCGGCGAGCTGGATTGGGCAGGCGGCCCGATTAGTGGACTACCTGCGGATGCCATTGGACCGTTGCGCGACGAAGGCAAGCTGCAAACCATGAAACGTGCGACCAACTACTATCTCTTGTTCCAGACACAGAAGCCGCCATTTACGAATAGCAAAATCCGCAAAGCGTTTGCCTACGCGATCAACCGTAGTGACATTGCTGAAAACATTGGTCAGGCTGGACAGACCCCCTTGATGGGCTTCGTCCCACTTTCCGCTTCTCTAAAGCCGGAAGGATATTTCAAGGATAACGATGTGGAGACGGCGAAACAGTTATTGGCAGAAGGAATGAAGGAGATGGGTATCACTAAGCTGCCCGAAATCACCTACCTTTACAATACCTCCGACCTCAACAAGAAGATTGCCGAAGCGTTGCAGGCGCAATGGAAGCAAGCTCTCGGTGTGGACGTCAAGCTGATTAACAAAGAATTGAAGGTCATGTTTGACGATCAGGAGCAAGGGAAGTACATGATTTCCCGAACAGGTTGGACGGGAGATTACAACGACTCCGTCAACTTCCTGGAGCTGATGATGGAGAAGTACAGCTCCAATAACTCTACCTTCTGGTTTAGTGAGAAGTACGTAGAACTGGTGAAAAAGGCGTACGCCGAACCAGATGAGGCCAAACGCAATCAGTATCTGGTTGAAGCGGAGAGCATCCTGATGGAAGAAATGCCGGTCACGGGTGTGTACTCCAGTGTCAATTCATGGGTGCAAAATGAAAAGGTAAAAGGCATCACGGTCGATCCTTTGGGCTACATCGACTTCAAGTGGGGATACAAAGAATAATAGCGCTGAAAAGAAATGGCCGATACGAAAATCCATGTGTGGGCCGTTTCGCGAGCGATGGGGGAGGAATTTTCATGACATGGCAGCAAGTAGTAGAAGACGTGCTAAAGGAAGCACCCGGTATTTTTGGAATCGCAGCTATGCATTTGGAAACAGGAGAGACAGCAGGACATCTGGATGAAGAGCTGTTTCAACTGGCGAGTGCATTCAAAATTCCGATCATGGTCACCATGATGCGCGAGGTGGAAGCAGGACGAATCCGTCTCGACCAGCGTGTGACACTGAAATGGGAGGATCGCGTGCCGGGGTCAGGCATTTTGCAAGAGCTGGATGCCGGAGCAGCCTTAACGGTCAAAGACTTGGCGACACTAATGACGATTGTCAGCGATAACTATGCGACGGACCAAATCCTCGAGCTGATCGGCGGCATTGACAAGGTGAATGAGCACATGCATGAGCTGGGTCTTTCGCAGATTCATTTGCGGCATAATTGCTGGGAGCTCCTCAACCACTGTGTAGGTATGAATGAGCCTGCACCTTCGCAGGCGGGGTTCGATGAGTTCATGCGACGGGAGGAGTCAGGCAATTACGAATTGCTCCACGATGTATCGATGCCTACCCGTGACAATAACGTAGCGACACCTTCCGAGCTGAACCGCCTGCTTATCATGATTGCGCGAAAAGAAATTCTCACGGAAGCCTCCTGCGAGCTGATGCTAGACATCATGAGACGTCAGCATTACAACAGTCGTCTGCCGTACTTGTTGCCAGAAGGAACAAAGGTCGCGCATAAGACAGGGACCGTCAATGCAGTCGTCAATGATGCTGGCATCATTTATTTGCCCGAAGAAAAAGGGATGGTTGCGATCACTGCCTTATCACGCGATGTGACTGACACAGAAGCCGCAGAACTTACCATCGCCCGTGTTGCAAAGGCCATTTATGAGCAAGCGATAAATGTACGTACAGCAGATTGAGTTACCATCAAGCGAAACAGATAAACAAGGGTAGGAATCCGATGGGTTCTTATCCTTTTTCATTTCAATCAGGTAGCCCTTTTGTCTTTGTTTTGCTTTCTGTACCCGATCCAAGCCATAATAGAGACAATACATACAGGATGTGATTACGCTTGCAGATCATTGTTTTTGACCTTGAAACGACACTGACTTATCAGAGAGACAAGATTCCGGAAATTATTGAGATCGGAGCGGCAAAAGTCGTACCCGGAAAAAATGGCGTGGAGGTCGACACATTTCAGCGCTATACCTTTCCAGCCATCGAGCGCCGAATCTCAGAGAGAACCCGTAAGTTCATCGGTCTCGATAAAGAGAACATGCCAACCTTTATCCCGTTTCGCCGGGCATTCGCAGAATTTCTGAAGTGGATTGGCAACGATTCTGAATACTACCTGTGCACATGGGGGCAAGACGACAAGCGGCTGATGATCGAGCATTGTGCGCGGTTCGGTTTGGACTTCAACTGGATGCGCAATTACAATGACATCCAGCCGCCAATTAGCCTGCTTTTGGCTGATCGCAAACAGATGAGTCTGAAAGAAGCGATCGACACGGCAGGAATCATCCAGGAGGGCAGGCTGCACTCGGCCTTGGTCGATGCTATCCACACAGCTCATTTGCTGATCAAATATAACAAGACCGTACACTTGAAAGAAAACACGCCAGAAGAGAACTACAATTTGTCGAGCTCGTTGTACATTACGTGCCGGTCTTGCAAAAAAAGCAAATACTACACGGCTTTCGGACGAAAAAGCAGAAGGTGCGAGGCTTGCCTGCAACATCGCAAGAAGTTGGAAAAAGCCGCAGAAGCAGCAACTTTCCAGCAGAGCTAGCGGGAGAGAGCGGAGGAGTGCGTAGATGATACGACAAGCACAATCCAATGACAAAGAGTCAATCGTGACGATGATTGGCGAGGGGATGCTTTGGAGGACAGAAGAGATTGTTGATATCGTGGAAAAAGCTACGGTTTTCATCTGGGAGGAAAACGATCAACTCATCGGCTGCGGAACATATGATTTGAACTCCTCTGGAGAAGACGGGACAGCAGAAATATACGTCTATACACGACCAGACCATCGAAAGCGAGGAATCGGCTCCCGGCTGTTCGATCAGCTATGGCTGGACCTGCAACAGCACGAGGAGAAGCCGAGGGCAGTCATGGCTACCTATCGGGTAGACCACGGGCAAGGTGCTGATTTTTTTGCCAAGAGAGGCTTTGCTTCTATCTGGGGACATCATCTGATGAAATACACAGGAGAGATCGGGCCTGCGCCGACACTGGACGTACGAAAATTCTCGGAGTCTGATATGGATATGTACATTCAATCGCAGAGTGACGCCTACTATGAGGTGCGCAAAGGCATCGATCTTCAGCCATACCGATTGGCAGACTATCCTGAGAAAACGATGAACGCATGGAAAAGCTGGTTGCTGGGTGAGATGAGGGAGGACATTTATTTGTTCGAGCATGAGGGAGTATTTGTAGGCTCCTTGATCATCACAGGACATGGCGAAGTCTACGATGTATTCGTAGATCCCGTGCATCAAGGCAAAGGCTACGGTAAAGAGCTTGTCCGCTTTTTTGTGAACCAGACGCTGGAAAAGGGCTTGCAGCCGTATCTCGTCACAGGTACTCACAACGAATCCGCGATAGCGTTGTACGAACGGACAGGCTTCCAGACGTTTCAGACAACCACGACAGCGAAGAGAGACTTCGCATGATCGCTCATAAAAAAATGCCGCAGGGATTAGACCCAAGCGGCATTTTTCGTTGTGACCGATAAATAACTATACTCCGAGCAGGAGCAGGATAATAGACGTCAGACTAAAGCAAACACTGATCAAGCACAGGAAGGTGACGACTTGTTTTGGATTAAGTCCAGAACGCAGCAGGCGATAATGAACCTGACTGGCATCTGCTTGGTAGATCGGCTTTCCTTGCAGGAAGCGCTTGGTCACCACAAACAGATTATCAAAAATCGGCACACCGAGTGCTAAAATCGGAATGAACAAGGAGAGAACAGTTGCCTGCTTAAAAGCACCATCCAACGCGATAACCGCCAAGATAAAGCCGAGGAAGGTCGCGCCTGCATCTCCCATGAAAATTTTGGCCGGCGGTTTGTTGTACCGCAGATAAGCCAGGGCAACACCGATCAGACTGATGGCCATAATCGCAGATGTGCTTTGTCCTTTTACCAAAGCGACTACGAAGAGAGTGCCTGCGGAGATCGCAGAAAGCCCTCCAGCCAAACCGTCCATGCCATCCGAAAAATTGATGACCGTCGTTACTCCGAAAATCCACAGGATGGTCAGGATGAACTGCAACCATTGCGGGAGCAGTATGTATTCGCCACTCAATGGATTGTAAAAGCCGGAAAAAGTAATACCCGACAAGTAGACAATCACAGCGGCTGATATTTGGACGATCAGCTTGGGCAGGGCGGAAAAATCCTTGCCTTGCGTTTTGTACCAGTCATCAATGGTACCGATAATCAGCAGCAGTAGTGAGCCTGACAGAACAGCGATCGTTTGCCCAGTCGATTCTTTCGAGAAGAGCAAAAACGATGCAGCAAAGCCGACAAAAATAGCGTAGCTGGCGGTCAAGGGGATAGGCTCCCGGTGAATTTTTCTTTCCACGTCTTTACGTGGCTTGTCCACAAAATCAAGGCGAAATGCCAATTTAGCCAGAGGCGGAATCAGCACCATAACGATACAAAACGACAGTAAAAACGAAAGAGCGTACGTTATCGTGACCATCTCCTACAGGTAGTGAGCTTTCTATATGCAAAGATACCCGCATACCGTGTTGTTTGACAAGTCTATTATAGGAAGGATTCCAAATTTTGTCGACTCTTGTAATCACGTGAGGGGTGAGGTACCAAAAAAAGTTGGTACTTATCTCCAACAGAACGGATCCCTATAATCCTTCGTAGGAGGGATCCAGATGAAATACATGGCATTATGGTTTATTCTGGGAATCGTTTTTTCCATAACACTCGCCGCGAAACAGATCAAGCCTTGGCTGAAATTCGTTATATTCGGTTACTATCTCGTGCTATCTTACCTATTTATCTCTCGTAAAGAAGAGATATATAGTGAATATCATCGGGTGCCCGTGCCAGAGAAGTTCTGGGAAACCAACTCGGATTGGGTGGGACTCATGCTCGGCTTTTATTTTGTCCCATTTCTTCTCATCCTGCTGTTCATCTACTTTTGGCTGTTTCGAAATGCCAACGGTGTGAAGAAACGGTTTCTCATTTCTCTTACCATTGTACCCGCAGCGATTATCTATCTATGCTTGCTGTTTGTTTTCAGTATGTACGGATATCGACCTTAATAAAGGGATGTCAGATTATTTGTAGCCTGCATGATACCGTCCTTAAATTTAAAACATTGGAATAGTTGTACAAGCTACAAGCGGACGGTTAACAGGCGTCCGTTTTTCTGTTTAAAAAGTTTCCGATGCTGGGTCTATTTTTCGGATCTGCACATATCATGTCTCTATCGCAATAAGAAGGTGACGAGGATGGAGACTCTTCAATGGTTGTATGTGCAGTATGACTTGGAAATGTATGTGCGGGTAGTGGTGAGCGCGATTCTCGGTTTGTTCATCGGGTGGGATCGCTCGCACAGAAACAAGCCTGCCGGGCTGAAAACGTATATGTACGTGTCTGTAGCCTGCACGCTCATCACACTCGTTTCCATTTACAGCACAAAGCTGTACAGTGCGCCTGGCAACGGAACGATGATGGACCCGATGCGCTTGGCTGCGCAGATTGTCACAGGTCTTGGGTTTTTGGGAGCAGGCGTTATCTTGAAGGACGGCTTGAAAGTAAAAGGCCTGACCTCCGCAGCCATGATCTTTTTCGCTGGAGGGATTGGCATAGGGATCGGTGCTGGATTTTACGGCATTGTGATATTCTCGGTCATTATTTCCTTTGTACTTGCGAGGATCAGTCAGCGTGTGGAGGATGTCCAGCACAAGCGGTTAGGAAAGTGAATCATGGAGAAGCGGTGCATTAGCATCGCTTTTTCGTTTATAAGTGACTCGAGTGGGAGGAAGAAGCGAATTTCCAGTCTACGCTTCGGCCTACGCCCCGCAAGAAGTGTGACTGTCCGCTTCGGAATAAATGGCGGGAGCGCTTCAAACGTAGAAGTTTCGAGGAAGTATTTCATAAGTGAAGCTTAAATTCCCCGCCATTTATTCCGAAGCTAGGTTGGGCTCCAGAGGCGCTTGGACTGGAAATTCGCTTCTTCCTACGTAGCTAATCGTTCATTCGTTGAAAGTGGTTCTAAGATGTTCTATTTCAACTGAATTGACTTTCACAAGCTTCCTTGCGTTAACTTGCAAAACGTTTTAATAACACGAAGGAATTTACTGCTGTCCGAAAGCCCTGCCACATGTTTGGAAGGAGACCGCCCGAACGAAGAGAGGATATAGGCGACTGGAAAACATGTGGCAGGGCTTCTCCCGACCACAACAGTGTGGTGATCACTTGTTTTCAGATGATATTCCTCTGACAAACGCGCGTTATGCTGGAAGAGCAATGAAAATCTGAAAGGATGCGTGCGCGATGAGAGATGAAAGACTAGGCAAAATAGCCGACAACTTAATTTCGTACAGCCTGGATGTGCAAGCTAAGCAGCATATTATGATCATGGTCGTGGATGAAGGAGAAGCGCTGGCAATGGAGTTGGTGAAGCGCCTGTATGCGAAGGGAGCGTATCCTCACCTGCGTTTTGTACGGCCAAAGGTCCAGCGGGAATGGTTGAAAGGGCTAACCGAAGAGCAGCTTGCCCAGACCGTTCAGTTGGAAAAGGACCTGTGGTTTGGCATACAGGGCTATATCGGCATTCATGGCGAGACAAATGACAGTGAGATGAAGGATGTTCCGCAGGAGAAATACCGTCTGTACGCAGAAGCGTATGATTCCATTTTCCATCATGTCGACAATCAAATTACAGGACTGCGCATAAACTACCCGACCTCGGCCCTTGCTCAAAAGGCCAACATGACGACAGATGCATTTGAAGATTTTTATTTCAACGTATGTTCACTCGATTATCGGAAAATGGCCGAAGCGTGCCAGCCGTTGTACGACCTCATGGACAAAACGGACAAGGTGCGCATCGTCGGACCAGGGACAGACCTGACGTTTTCGATCAAAGGAATTGGGACGCGGACAGCGGTAGGCAAACGAAACATTCCCGATGGCGAAGTGTATACCTCTCCCGTGCGCGATTCGATTCACGGGACGATCAGCTACAATACGCCCAGCAACTTCAAAGGAACAACGTTTGAAAACGTCCGGTTTACTTTTCGAGAGGGAAAGATTGTCGAGGTGTACGCTAACCATACAGACAAGCTTATCGAAATATTGGACACGGACGAGGGGGCACGCTACATCGGTGAATTCGCCATTGCGTTTAACCCGTACATTTTGCACCCGATGGGGGATACTTTGTTTGATGAAAAAATCGCTGGCAGCTTCCATCTCACACCGGGTCGTGCCTATGATCAGGCGGATAACGGCAACCGCAGTGCGATTCATTGGGACCTGATCTGCATTCAGCGTCCGGAATACGGTGGCGGCGAAATCTGGTTTGACGATGTACTCATTCGAAAAGACGGAAGGTTTGTACATGAGGCGTTGCTGGGGCTGAATCCGGAGCAATTGATCCTGTAGGGGAGGGCGATAATGCCCTCCTCCTTTATTTGAGTTTGAAAACGACTACGCCTGCGATCATGATGCCGATTCCGATGATCTTGTTCAAGGTGATTGGAACCTTTTGCACACCGAACAGGCCGAGTGAATCAATGAGCAGAGCGACGAGCAATTGTGAAATGAGCAGAATCGATACGGCATAAGCAGGCCCGATGGACGTAATGCCTTTCATCACACTAAAAACGATCACTGCCCCGAAAACGCCCCCAAGCAAATACACCTTGTTCACTTCCCCGATGCTTTTCCAATCGCCATCACGAACGTAAAGAAAGATCGAGAACGATACAAGAAAGCCTACGGCATGAACAATTGCATTGGTTTGCCACAATCCGAGCTTTGTACTGGCTTGCGCATTGAACACGCTTTGCAGACAAATAAAAACGCCAGCGAGTAACGAAAAGAGAATGCCTTGCACAATAAGACCTCCTATGTGGTTGATCACTCATAGATGTTTCCGCTTGAAAGCTCACTGATTTTTTCTCGATCCTTGATAATTAGTGCGCTTTTTTTGCGTTCGATCACGGATGCTGCGCAAAGATTGCGGATGACCCGGTTCAAATGCCGATAGCTCGTACCCAACAGCTCGGCAACCTCTGTTAGCTTCGCCGTCTTTAGCTCCTCGGAAGCCGTCGACCCTGTATCGCTGGACAATGTGGAGAGCAAATAGCTGGCAAAGCGATTCTCCACGGGATACAGCAGGTTCAGGCTGGTGGAGTTCGATGATGTATACAGCTTGTGACTGATTTTATGAAGAATGAATTGCAAAAAAGGCGGGTGGTTCTGGTACTTTTCCTGCAAAACGTGAAAGGGGAGACTAACCACGAGACTTCGATGGACAAACTCAACCGTATTGCGAACCTCGCATTGTGTGACATACTCGACGTCTCCGATAATCGCGAGTGGATTGTTAAAGCGAAGCAACAACGATTTTCCATTAGGGAGCGTCGTGAAAATTTTGATTTTTCCCTTCAGAATGAAGTACATATGGTGAAGCTGATCGCCCTTCGAACAGAGGATATCACCCTTCTCAGCCTGATACAGGCGCATTTCATGGAGAGTAACGGCATCAAAAATATCGGGCAAGGGACTATTTTGCACCAACGTATGCAAAAGGGTACGGTCGTGAAGTTCTTTCATGTATCAAGCCTCCTGCTCGTTTGCTTGCAGGTTATACCCTCTCTAGTAAAAGACATTTGCGCGCGAAAAAAAAGGACATATGTCCCTTTTTGCATGGAAACACAGAAGACGCGTAGCAGGAATATTCGGATAGATTCGAGAAGTACAATTGTCGAGAGAATAGGAAAGAGAGAAACGAAGGAGTGGTTCACATGGCTTTACCTGTAAGTGAAAGAATCATTGGATTTGTAGGAACGGGTGTCATGGGGAAAAGCATGGCAAACCATTTTCTGCAAGCAGGATATACAGTGCTGGTGTACACGCGGACAAAGGAAAAAGCGGCAGATTTGCTGGCAGCCGGCGCGATTTGGAAGGAACATGTCAGTGAGCTCGCAAAAGAGGCAAACGTCATCATCACTATGGTGGGTTACCCATCTGATGTCGAGGAAGTGTATCTCGGCGCGGATGGAATTGTGGCAAATGCGAAGCCGGGCACTTATTTGATCGATATGACGACATCAAAGCCGTCGCTGGCGAAACATATTTATGAGGAAGCCAAAAAGCACGAGCTGCATTCCCTAGATGCGCCTGTCTCCGGTGGAGATGTGGGGGCACGTGAAGCGCGACTGACCATCATGGTTGGTGGCGATCAGGAAGTATTTGATGCGATGGAGCCTGTGTTTACGATCATGGGGACAAACGTCGTGTTGCAGGGTGGACCAGGTGCAGGTCAGCATACGAAAATGTGCAACCAGATTTGCATTGCGACGAACATGATCGGTGTATGTGAAGCGATCGCGTATGCGAAAAAAGCAGGCCTGGATCCAGAGAAAGTGCTGACGAGCATTGGAGCGGGGGCCGCAGGCAGCTGGTCGCTGTCCAATCTGGCGCCGCGCATGATCGCAGGCAACTTTGCCCCTGGCTTTTACGTCAAACATTTTATCAAGGACATGGGGATCGCCTTGGAAGCAGCGGAGGAAATGGGGCTGATGACACCAGGACTCGCACTCTCCAAATCGCTTTATGAAGAACTGGCAGCAAACGGCGAGGCAGATAGCGGCACGCAAGCTTTGATCAAATGGTTTGAAGGCAAGTAAAGGCAAAAAGGAGCCCTTTTCACGAGGGGCTCCTTCTCTATGTCCATCATGTTACGTGTTGACTTGCACATCTCGTGCATCCTTTGGAACAGATTTATTTTTGGTAGGGGGTTGTTCCATTTTCTTCACTTCCAAGATGTCGAGCAAGAAAACAAAGGACGGAATTCCAACAATTAGTCCCCATACTCCAAAGAAATGCTCTGAAAAGATCAAAACGATAAACGTGTAGAAAATTGGCAAGTGAGTCTTCGTCGCCATTAAGCGAGGATTCAACACATATGCTTCCAGCGCGTGAACCACCATGATGAAGATGAGCAAATAGACGACGGTTGGGATACCACCGACACTGAAGGCGATGGCACTGAGTGGAATCAATGAAATGGCGACACCTGCAACCGGAATGAGTCCCAGTATGAAGACCATGATCGCGAGTCCCAATAGATTCGGAAAGCCCATGATCCATAGACCGATGACGGTGAAGGTCGTATTGAATAAGGCGATCAACAACTGTGTTTCGATTACTTTGCCAAAGGTCAGGATGAACTTTTGACTGAAGTAGGCGATCTCGTTGTATAACCAGGATAATTTGCTCGTACGAAATTGAGCGGTAAACGTAACGACATTGTCTTTGCCGAGCAGGAAAAACAGGCTCAAAATAATTGCCAGAAAGACATTGAACCCAACGTTTCTGACCACTGCGAGAAAATCAAGGCTGCCTTGAACGATGCCCTTCATATCTAGCTTCCCAACAACAGACATAAGATAGGGGGCAAACTCATTGTTCTGATTTTGGTGGTACACTTCCTCGATGGAATGGAACAATTGTCCGGTTTGGTGAATCAGAGCCGGAATGGCTTTCATCCCACCTACAACGAGAAAGAACGTCAGCAACATATAGAGAAAAATGAGAATCAGCTTGGGATGGATCGGCACGACTTTGTGTGTGACACGCGTGAGGTATTGATGCAGCCGATTCATTAAATAGGTAACTAAAAAGGTAAGCAAAACCATGTTCAGCATACTTCCCAAGGAGTAAAGCAACAAACAAAACAACGCCAAAATCCCAAATCGTCTTACATCCGGCTTTTGCAAGGCGGCAGCAAAGAAATTCATGGGAACATCCTTTCCAAGTGCTCTTTTCAGCACTCCCATCCGTATACGATGATTATACTGCGTCGGTGTGAACAATTATAGCACGCTTAAAAGCGAGTGGAGGGAAAGAAAAGGTTCCAGTTGCTTGAAAAAGTGCAACGAAACTATTTCGCCCAACGAAGCGTCAAAGGAAGGGAATGTTTGACAAGGGAGGCCAATCACCAATGAACATAAAAACAAAAACCGTGAGTCTCGTTACGGCGGTCGTACTCGGGGCAAGTGCGTGGACTTCTTCTGTCCATGCGGCTACGTTTTCCCAGATTCAGCCGTATACAACAGACTACAAGATCGGTTTTACGGACGGTAACAAGCTGGTCACTCAGGCCATTTATGATGATTTTGAGCTATCTTCCAAAAACATGATCGTAACAAAGGGCGGTAAAAAAGGAATTCTCGACGCGCGGACAGGGAAAGAAATAACTCCCGCGATTTGGGATTATATCGACATTCCGGATTCCAAAAATATCGCGATTGTTCAAAAAGGCGGCTGGTTCCAATATATCGATTTGAAGACGAACAAGCTGTCGACCATGAAGTTTGCTGGGGCGCATCCGTATTATTTATCCAATGAGCAGGGGACAGCGATTATGTTCTCAGGAAAATCATCGATGGTGATCCATGTAGATGGAAAGGTGCTGATTCCGCCAGTTGCAGGCAAGCTGTCGATGGTACAACTCGTTGCTCCTGATCAGACGGAAAATAAAGAGGCGGAGCAAAAGCGTTATTTCGTCGCGACTACTCCCAAAGAGCTCATCATGTACGATCCTGCTTCCGGCAAAAAGCTGTTTGCGCTGCCAAAAGCAGAACTGATTCCAAACGAAGGCGGTCCTGACACTGCCTATCTCAAGGTGCGATCCGGTGGAAAAGAAGGCTTGATTGATCGCAATGGCAAGTACGTACTCGAGCCGAAATACAATGCGCTCTATATTTGGAACAATGGATACTTTCAGGTGATCGGCCCCAAGGGACAAGGGCTGTGGAAGGACGGACGAATGCTGGCAGAGCCCATATATAAAGAAGTGGCGATCGAGCAAAATACGGATGTGTACTACACGGTTTCTGGAGATATCATTACTTATCATTCTAGATCCAAAGGTACGTCACATCCATTGAAAAAAGGTGCCCAGTTTTTGCATGGCAGCTATGTGTTGGGACAGGACCCTAAGACGAATCTGTACGGAGTCGTCCAGGTTGGAGGAGGAACGGTCATACCGTTCACTTATTCTTCGGTAGAAGGTCCGCCAGCGGCGCGCTTGCTCGTCCGCAGCGATGGGAAAAAAGCGATCCTCCCAGGCTGGGGAAAAGAAGTCAAGGAGCCAGATTTTTGGTTCGACTCGTATGTGACGTTGGGCAGCTACAGCATGCTTAGCATTAAGGACGGAAACAAAATCGGACTTTATTCTGAAGATGAAGGCTTGGTCCTGTCTCCTGTTGAGAATCGAATCATTCGCCACGAGGGAGTAACGGGGGAGGTGCTGGTAACAGAGCCGGATGGAAGGGTGCTGCGATACAGCATCGGTGGGAAACAAATAGAAGCTGTCAATCCCAATACGTTGTCCGATGATTTGACGAAAAAGTATGAGCCGGGAAAAGGCGAGATGATTGTGGACCGCAAGACGAACCAACCAATCAGCAAGCTCTACCAATATGTTTATATGGATTCCGATACCAATGTCATCGTTGCAATGGATCACGATTGGGCGGATCTTTATACCCCTGATGGCAAGCTGTTGACTACGGAGATCAAAGTCGCGGTGTGGAAATCAGGCAACGACGGACCGCCTCTTACCTTGATCAAAGTTGCTGATTCCGTATACACGATGGGTGTGAGAGCGGGGAATGTCGGAATGGCGATGATCAAGGTCGATGACGGGCAACTCCAGGCCGTGAGCGATTTTGTGTATCGTGATGCAAACCAAATGATAGTACAAAATCAAAAGATCGTGATGACAGCACGGTTGGACGGCACCCAGGATGTATGGGCGCAAGAAGGGAACCAGCTCGTAAGCAAGCTCACGAGCGTGAACGGTTTTCACACGGAATCTTATTTTGATCGGGTATTGATTCAGTCAACTACAGGATGGGATGTCTATTCACCACAGTTGCTCCGCTTAAGCACGGGCGATTATCAGTCCATGAAGTATATGCACGTATATGATCTTAAGACGGGTGCCATTGCCTACCAGGACAAGAAGACGGGATTGTACGGCCTTATGTCGCTGGAAGGAAAGGTGCTGACAGCGGCCAAATATGAGGCGATTTTGCCAACAAGCAAAGTATTCCCACAAGTGTGGAGCGAGGCAGACGTTCAGACGCCTTATGTATTCACAACCAAAGACCAGTTCGGTTATCTCGATCAAGGTGGGCAAGAGCAGTTTGCTACAAGATTCCTGACGAAAAAACCTGTGGTCTCCTATAGTCCGATCACGTTCCAATCGTTTACGGCCTACTCGGATACAATGCGAGCACGCCCGCTTGAGCTGATCGATTTCGGCAAACCGTATAGCTGGCCAGCTGGAGGCAACAGCGAGAGCCACTTTTTTGCCAATCTGGCGCTTTATTTAAATCTGCCGAAGGATGCAGGAAAGCAGGCGGTACTTGCTGAGCTGGTGTCCAAGGGAATCGTCAAGGCAGATGAGAACTGCTCTGTTATGAGTGACGAGGATATGTTCCGAGTGGCTTATTTCATGGCGACAGGCAAAACAAGCCAAGCGATGACGGCGCCACAGGTGATGGAGTGGGCACAGAAGCGGGGAATTGTGCCGGTACGAGAGGGAATGAGCTACTACATGACCATGAATTTGTACGCGGAGTATCAGCACATTTTGATGACAGAGCTCATGCGTTCCCTGAAAGGAAAAAAAGTGCTCAAGCCAAAGGTGTTAACGACGACTTCACTCAGTGACGCACAACAGCAAATGCTCACAACAGCACTGATCGTGAATGGAAAGCCAGCCAATCAACTGCGAGTGCCGCTCCCACAAGCCGAGTGGCAAAAAGCCATTCAAGGCTTGGTCAACCAGTACAACAAGCAAGCGGCTCAATTGTTGGCGGCCTATGAAGCGAAGCTGTGAGCAGATAAACATACAGGCGCGGGTGTTCATCCTGCGCCTTTTTACGTGCTATTAAAAAAACGGCCAATATTTTACAATTAACCAATAGAAGGCAGCGTGAACGCAAGCCGAGACGGCCAAGGACACAATGAACGAAACAAACGAAATCTGATCGAGCTTGTAAGCGACAAAGAAAAATATCGTAAAGGCAATAAAGGCGATAAACGTGCCTTCTTCCAAATAAGCAACTGCCAAATTCATTCCACCTCGATTCAAGAAAGGATACGTACTCATGATGATTACTGTCGAAAAATTAAGCATACAAGATGCAGCCAGCTTGTTTCAATTTGAAGTGCGTAATCGCGCCTTTTTCGAAAAATCGGTTCCCAGCCGGGGAGACTCTTACTACCAATATGACCATTTTTTACGGGGGCTGCAAGCCTTGCTCGACGAGCAGGAGCAAGGTATCTCGTTTTTTGGCCTCATCAAAAACAGCCAGGGTGACATCTTGGGCAGAATGAATTTGGTAGACATCGAGAAAGACGAAGGAATCGGACATCTCGGCTATCGAGTCGGGGAAGATACCGCTGGAAAAGGAGTGGCTTCACAGGCACTGAAGCTCTTTTTGGAGGGGCATGCTCCCCACTTGAATGTCAGAATGATCTGTGCGAAAACCACACTGGATAACATCTCCTCGCAAAAAGTGTTGCTGAAAAATGGATTCGAACCCTATGACATGGAGTCGGAAACACCGGATGACTTTCTCCACTATCGCTTGTGCGTTGTTTAAAAAGCTGCTGGCTGAAGGTAGGAAGCTACAGCCAAAAGTCCCCTGCCTGTAAAAGGTAAGGGGACTTTTGGCGTTACGGGGTGTTCAGTAATGGCTCCCACGGACGTCTCGTTCCGAGCATATCCGCGAGATGCTTGTTATCCTTGCGCCTGATTTTTCGTACCGCAGCACGCTCGTCAGCACCATTGTGCAGGAATACCTCCTCTTCCGTCTCCGGCACGATCTTGGGTACAGGGGTAGGCCGCCCATCCTCGCCAATCGCTACAAACGTGAGAAAGGATGTGGCACAGACGCATCGTACGCCCGTTAGCAAATCCTCCGCAACAATTTTGACGAATACCTCCATCGACGTGTTATGCGTCCATATGACGAAGGCTTCGAGTGCAACCTCATTGTCCACCCGGATTGGCTGCAAAAAGTCGACGGAATCTGTGGAGGCGGTCACAACCGGCCCCCGGGCATGCTTCATGGCAGAGATCGATGCAACATCGTCGATATGCGCCATCAGCCTGCCGCCGAACAGCGTATTGTGATTGTTTGTATCTGGGGGCAGCACATGGCTTGCCTTAAACGTGCGCGACTCCCGAACAAAACGTTGAATCGTCATAAAGGTAGCTCCCTTCTTTCTTGCAATCAGATTATGAATGATGAAAATCTTCTCTTCTTTTCATTGTTCCACAAAAAAATGGATCTATTCTTCTTCAGTGGAGTAAGGCGGCGAATTTTATCAAAGGCTATGGACGGGATAAGGTATGCAAGAGGAGGTTTTCTGGTTTGGGGGACTATGTGCAGTATTTCAATAATCTGGTTGCCTCGATCAATGATATTCCGAACAAGCTGATGAGCGTTGTATCTGTGATTCATGCACCTATTCAGCATTTGACGAACACATTGATTGTCACAAACATCCTGTTGGGTCTACTTGTACTGACCTCCATTGCGAATGTGTATATGCTTTGGCGAAACGGCAAAAAGAGACACTGATGCTGTTGCCAGTAATGTCATTTGCCGCTATACTTGTGGAGTAGTTTCTGGATAATAATGTAACGGTTGTTGCTACGACCGTCTCTATATCGAAATGGTATGCACGTAAAAACAGCGGAAAGGAGGGTATCCACATGAAAAAAAGATCATTACTGTCTTTGCCAAAAGGAATTGGATACTCCACCGCTGTTTTCTTTGATCTGGCTCAATCACGGGAGAAGTATGTCCAAAAACGGATATAGCGACCATCCTTTGATGTAGTGGGATTCATCAGGATACAGTGGAAAAACGCCACAGGTCGCATTCCTGTGGTTTTCTTTTTAGGGCACCGCAGGATTTCCTGTGGTGTTTTTTTATTTCGAAAAAGGGAGATGGATTGTATGCAAAGAAACGGAGAGAGCATTTACGTAAGACTGGTACAAGAATCGGATGCACAGAGCCTCTTGGCGCTTGAATTGAGAAACAGAGACTTCTTTCAAAACTTCACAGGGACGAGAGAAGAGGCGTTTTACACGCTGGAAGGACAAATCGACAGGATCAAGAGCGCGATGGCATTAAAAGAAGAAGACAGAGGATATGCTTTTGTCATCGCAAAAAAAGGACAGGATGAAATCATTGGGGAAGTCATCCTTTCAGAGGTCGTAAGAGTTAATCTGCAAAGCTGCTGGATCGGCTACTTCCTGGACAAAGAGCATAATGGAAAAGGCTACATGACGGAAGCCGTAAAGCTCGTCGTTGACTATGCCTTCGATACATTAGGTCTTCACCGTTTGGAAGCAGGAGTGATGCCGCATAATATAGGCTCGATCAAGGTGCTGCTAAAAGCTGGTTTCCACAAGGAAGGGATTGCCAAGAAAAACGTGAAAATTAATGGACGGTGGGAAGATCACCAAACACTGGCGATCGTCAAAGAAGAACAAGCCGACCAGGTGAAGCCCAAGGTTCAGCGCAAAAATCCTGGTACAGTTGCTCCGCCTATGGGACCCTATACACATCTGACGGTCGTTCCAAAAGGAGCCGATTTGCTCATACTTTCTGGGCAGGTAGGAATGGACCTTCACGGAGAGTTGCCGACAAATATGAAAGAACAAGTAGAAAACACGCTACAGAACATACTGCGCAATTTTGAAAGTGAGTCCGTAACTGCGGACCATATCATCAAAATCAATATATGGGCAACCGAGCAAATGGATTGGAAGCATTTTAATCAAGTGTGGGAGAAGTTCCATGGGGGGACACCGCCAGCGATGACCATGTCTTACGTCCCGTCATTGGCAGTCCCTTCGCTCAAAGTGGAGATAGAAGCTTGGGCAGCGAAATGGTAGGAAGGAAATAGAGGAGAAAGAAAAGGGTGAGGCTTTTTGCTTCATCCTTTTTTCTGTAACTTTTTTCTAGCAAATACGTCACTATTTTCAGGAGATAGAAAGATCGTGACGTTATTGCTGTTTTGAGAGCAAAAGATGTCAAAACATGAAGGAATATGCGGACGAATCGAGAAGTTCTTTCTATTAGCGGATTTTCCAAAAATAAGAGAAAAACAGAGGGGAACGAGGAACTTGCTTTTACGAGTAAATGTCAGCTTGCTAGCTGTTTTCTTTCTGATTTTGCTGATGCCTCTGTCCATTGCGCGAGCGGCCACCCATGTAGAAGTGGCGGTCGATCAGTTAAATATTCGAAGCGAGCCAGGTACGACTACCCAGATTGTTGCAACACTCAAAAAAGCGACGCGATTGCCAATCACCAAACAGCAAAAAGATTGGACACAGGTAAAGCTGCCGAACGGCAATACCGGATGGATCAATAATAAGTATGTGAAAATGATAGAAGTTCCACAGATCAAATATGTCAAAAGCAATGTGGACATGCTGAATGTTCGGGCAGAACCAAATCCCACTGCACAAATTTTGCAGATCATCGACAATAACGGTGTGTTTTTGCAAATGAGAAAGCAAGGGGAATGGGCACAAATTAAGCTGTCGGATCAAAAGAACGGCTGGGTGAAAGCTAGTTTCTTGACGGAGACAACGGCACCACCACCACCAAAACCACCCCAGGTACCAGCACAAATCCCAGACCCGACAACAATTCCAGCACCACCCCCTCCCCCTCCTGTACTCCCATCCAATACAGGGAGTGGATTCGGGCAAGGGACAATCGTATTAACCGAAGGCTATGAAGTTTATGCACAGCCAGATATTCTTGGTACCGTCATTGGTGAAATCCATGGCGGGATGACAATCAATCATTACGGATATGCAAATGGCTGGTACACCATCAACTTTAACGGGACCTATGCCTATATCTTCAAACCAATGGAACAGACTGGGGGCGTTCAGCCACCGTCGATTCCAACACCGGGGGCACCAGCGACTTTGCCAACAACACCGCCTCCCTCTGTACAAGAACTACAGATTCGCGTCAAAAATCCTGATTCCAACATCCGTAACGGTCCCACAACCGATCATGCCATTATCGGAACCGTTCAACCCGGACAAGTATTCCCGGTTGTGCAAACCGTAGGAGACTGGTACCTCATCAGGCTGGCAGACAATTCGACCGCCTACATCGCGGGGTGGATCGTAGATAAGATTCAACCAGCGGGTACTCTGCCACCGACAGGAGCAACGTACGAGTACAACAGTGGGATGATTGGAAACGAGAAAGTGTATATCTATCACACCCATAATCGTGAGTCATGGCGAAATGTTGCACGGAACCAACAAGGGAGCTCGGTAGATGATCCCGAGATTAACATCACGCTTGTTGGAAAAAGGCTGGGCGAGCTGTTGCAAGCAAGAGGTATTTCAGCAATGGCGAGCCAGGACGATTTCGCTCAGAGATTGAGGGAACAAAATAAAAGCTACTCGATGTCTTATACCGAGTCGTACAAGGCGGTAGCGGCAGCGGCTGCAACCAGTCCGCACTTGCAGTACATATTCGATATTCATCGGGACAGTGATGAGCCACGCAGCAAGGTAGCGATCACGATCAATGGCAAAACCTATTCCCGGATGCTGTTTGTAATCGGAACAGCGAACCCGAACCATCTGGCGAACAAAAAGCTGGCAGAAGAGCTGAACGCCCGTCTGGAAGCCTCTTATCCCGGTTTGTCGCGGGGGATTATCCTGAAAGGTTCAAATCAAGGGAATGGGGTGTACAATCAGTCCATTTCAGAGGGAGCCCTGCTTTTGGAATTCGGTGGTACGAACAACACCTTGGAAGAAGGCTATAATACAGCAGAAGCCTTTGCCGAAGTCTTTGGGAATTACCTGATCGAATCTCAAATCGCATTCAAATAAACGGTATTGACCGTTTATTTGAAGACCGCAAGCGGTCACATTCTGTTTTATGAAAAACATCGAGATGTTTTTCACAGGTTAAAGTAGCACGATTCTTTTCGCCACACGCGAGAGAATCGTGTTTTTTTCCAGGAGGATCATTACTATGGCTACGCATCAAGAACACATCCAATCTAACAATAACAGTCGCGGTCATCTTCAAGGTGACTGTGAAAGCTGCTTTGGCTTGTGCTGTGTGGCATTGCCTTTTGCTGCTTCCTCTGACTTTGCTATCAATAAAGACGCAGGCAAGCCCTGTAGTAACTTACAGGCAGACTTCCGGTGTGGTGTTCACACAAAGCTGAGAGACATCGGCTTTCGCGGTTGTACGGTCTACGATTGTTTTGGAGCGGGTCAAAAGGTGTCTCAAGTCACTTATGGGGGCCAAGATTGGCGTAAAGAACCCGGATCAGCGAAACAAATGTACGAAGTATTTCCGATCGTGTGGCAGCTTCATGAGCTTCTCTGGTATATGACGGAGGCGTTGACCAAGGAAGCTGCCCAGTCCCTCCATCCCGCGTTGCAGGAAGCTTTGGAGGAGACACAGCGCTTGGCGGATCAGAGTCCCGAGGCCATCCTGAAGCTGGACGTCGCTCTTCATCGAGCAAAAGTTAACGAACTATTGCTACGGACAAGTGAACTGGTACGCAAGGACGCTGTTGCCAAGTACAAAGGGGGCAAGCAAGGAAAGTCCTACGGTCGAGGCGCTGATCTCATCGGTGCCAAGCTCAAAGGCGCTGATTTGCGAGGAGCCCAATTGCGCGGTGCTTATTTGATTGCTGCTGATCTGAGAGGAGCAGATTTGCGGGGAGCTGACCTCATTGGTGCTGATTTTCGCGATTCAGACGTGAGCGGAGCGAACTTGACGGAGACGTTGTTTCTCACGCAGGTTCAGCTCAACGCGGCGAAGGGCGATGCAAGCACCAAGCTGCCACCATCGTTCACCCGTCCATCGCATTGGGCTAAATAATGAACCAAAAGCAGGATGTCATTCGTTGACAGCCTGCTTTTTTTTCCGTCATTTGTTTACCTCCAAGATCAGATGCATTTTACGAGTGTGGATTTAAATGCAGGCCGATTATTTCTATTGTTTCGACTACCGCTACTCTTTTCGGGCCTTCCATAAAATATCCGATCACGCCAAGCTCCATTCTTTTTGTGTGGACCTCTTTACGCATATGGGGGAAAAGGATCCACATGCGTGCAGTTCCTTCTGTAGGAACAGGGCTTGTGTTATCTAAAATGATTTCTCCGTGATCATCCTCAAATTCAGGATGGATGGCAAAGATGCCTGTTATGCTTATGTCATCCCCCTCGTAAGAAAAATCACTTCGATAGCCTTGAAACGGTGTCGACTTTCTCCCGCCTTCATTTTCCGAGTAAAATCGATACTTCACCCGAAAATCAGCGGGGTGTCTCCTTATTTCTTCATAGGGTATCCACACGTTATTTCCTCCGATCCTTGAAAAACGTTGTTAATACATTTCTACTTTTGCCGTATTAACTATCGTGAGGCTCACAACCAAACAAATTGCGCAATTTGTTTATTCCATCCAGAAGGGAGGGGAAGTAGTTGGAGATTGCCCCAGTGAACACAGGCATCTGCCAAACAGAAGAACACGAAAAGCAAGTGGAAGGCATGTCGACCGAAACTTTTACCCACATTTATGGGGCGTACTATAAGCGCGTCTACAAATATATTTGCTATCGTATCAATAATCACTACACAGCGGAAGAAATATGCAGTCATGTGTTTGAAATGGTGATTTCAAAATACAGCAGCTTCTCGCCGGATAAATCAAACTTTGAGGTCTGGTTGTTTGCGATCGCTAGAAACGCGGTGACAGATTACTTCCGCTCACAGAAAAAAAGAATCAGCTTTTCATTGGATTCGATTCTGAATTTGGTCTTGCCGAAGTCGTCACCGGAGGACATCGTGATCCGCGACGACAATCATCAAGCCTTATTTCAAGCGCTGACGAAGCTGAGTGACAAGGAACGCAATATTATCGCCATGAAATATGCGGCTGGTCTTAAAAACGCAGAAATCGCAGAACTGCTTGGTGTGAGTGGTTCAAATATTGGCGTCGTGCTCTACAGATGCTTGAAAAAGCTGCAAATGGAATTGCAAAAAGGGGGCTTCCGTTATGAAGAGTAAGCATAATCTCGACGATTTTCGTGAACTCACCGACTTGCTTACTGATCTGGAGCTGGATGACGCCACTCCAAAAGTCAACATATACAATCGGTTGAAATTCAAATTGGAATCAGGAAACATACAACTACATGAAAAGGACGGGATTTATATGAAAATGAATAAATGGAAAGCCGCCACAGTTAGTGCTGTTGCTGTTGTTTGCCTGTTAGGTGCATTCTCGACTACGTCGTTTGCCCAAGGAATGCTCCAGACGATCTTGGCACGCTTTCAGGTGGGGAACATGGAAATTACCCAATACGATAAAGAGCTGCCTGCTACACAGTCCAATACCCAAGGAAGCAATACACCTATAGAACTAAAGGAACACCCACAGATGACATTGGAAGAAGCACGCGCAGCTAGCAAAATGGACTTTCCCGCACCGACATGGATGCCAGAGCATTATTCCAATTACAACACCCTCATTCAAGCCGAGGGTATGGTAGAAGTTCAGTATGAAAAAGAGGAAGAGTTTATTTCCTTCTTGATTTCAAAGGGTGGCGAAAACGGCATCAACACGACAGAGGGTGTCAAGATCGAAACCATTGGCGGGAAAAAGGTATATTTCGCTAACGGAATCGTGATTTGGGAGCATGAAGGATTTACGGTTGAGCTGTACCATCAGAAGGACCTTGATACTACGACCCTTGGCAACATCATCAAATCCTTCACTATTAAAAAATAAGCAGTTATTACTTAACCACGTACCGCGGCACACTGACTTCGATTGCTTTTCGAGGTCGGTGATCGTCTAGGTATTCCACTCAAGATGGGCCTAATACAGGGCCCATTTTTCTATGTGCCGTCACAGAGTGTTAAAAATCATGTAACGAATCAGACACCCTCTAGGGTCAAAAGTCCTGCTACAATGACACATGACCGGAGATATACTGGGTAAATCAAAAAACTCTCTCACGAAGATGAATGCGAAAAGGGGGTTACAGGAGAGAGAATTATTTGTGAATTTTTTCACGTATAATTGTGATGTTTTTCACAAAGTCGTCATGTATGCCGGTTTCCCCACAGATATAATTCTGGTACATAAAGGCCAAAACGCGAATAGAAAGGGATCTTGTACATGGACATAGTGGATTTGGGACGACTTCAATTTGCGATAACAACGATCTTTCATTTTGTTTTTGTGCCGATTTCCATTGGGCTGTCTTTATTGGTAGCCATTATGGAAACGATGTATGTAGTAAAAAAGAATGATTTGTACAAAAAGATGGCCAAGTTTTGGGGAACCTTTTTGCTCATCAATTTTGCTGTCGGGATTGTGACAGGGATTATGCAGGAGTTCCAATTTGGGATGAACTGGTCTGATTTCTCACGATTCGTCGGTGACGTATTTGGGACACCACTAGCGATTGAGGCCCTCTTAGCATTTTTCCTCGAATCGACTTTTATTGGACTATGGGTGTTTGGTTGGGATCGTTTGTCCAAAGGTGTGCATCTCGCATGTATTTGGCTCGTATCCATCGGAACGATTCTTTCGGCTCTTTGGATTCTGGCAGCCAACTCGTTCATGCAGCAGCCAGTTGGCTTCGCTATCAATAACGGACGTGCAGAGATGGTCGATTTCTTTGCTCTTCTTACCAATGGACAATTACTATATGAATTCCCGCATACCGTATTTGCGGCAATTGCGACAGGTGCCTTCCTGGTAGCAGGTATCAGTGCTTGGAAGCTGTTGAAAAAACAAGATGTTACATTCTTTGTGCAATCTTTCAAAATTGCGATCGTGGTCGCATTGATTTCCTCGCTCGCTATTGCTCAATTTGGTCATGGTCAGGCACAGTATTTGGTTGCTACCCAACCGATGAAAATGGCAGCGAGTGAAGGGCTGTGGAAAACAAGCGCTGACCCAGCTCCCTGGACGGTTTTTGCAACGATTGATCCAGAAAAACAAGAAAACGGCTTTGAAATAAAAATTCCTTACTTGCTTAGCGTTTTGACGTACAACTCGCTTTCAGGTTCTGTACCGGGCATGCTGGAATTGCAGGCAGAGTATGAGAAAACCTACGGTCCAGGAAACTACATCCCACCAGTTCGGACGACCTTCTGGAGCTTCCGCATCATGGTGGCGGGCGGTAGTGCGATGATTTTACTGGCTTTGTACGGGGCATATCTCGCTTTACGCAAAAAGCTGGAACAGCCAAATAAGCGATTCATGCAGCTGATGGTTGCGGGTATCTCGTTGCCATTCATCGCAAACTCAGCGGGGTGGATCATGACGGAGGTAGGTCGTCAGCCATGGACGGTATTTGGGCTGTTGCGTGTTGAAGATTCGGTTTCCCCAAGCATTAGCACAGGAGCGGTATGGTTCTCTCTCATCGCCTTCACGACGATTTATCTCATCCTGCTGTGCCTCTTGGCTTATCTGTTTGCTCGTGTGGCCAAAAAAGGACCGGAATTGGATGGTCATGAGGAAGTAGAGGATTTGCAGCTTCAGGATCCATTTGATCGTGTAAGGAGTGAACGTTATGGAGCTTAATGAACTGTGGTTCCTGCTCATTGCCGTACTGTTTACCGGATTTTTCTTTCTCGAAGGGTTCGACTTTGGGGTCGGCATGGCGACACGCCTGCTATCACGAAATGATTTGCAAACCCGGGTTCTGATCAATACGATTGGCCCGTTCTGGGATGCCAATGAAGTGTGGCTGATTACAGCCGCTGGTGCGATGTTCGCAGCGTTTCCAGAGTGGTATTCCACGATGTTTAGCGGATATTATCTCGTGCTTACGCTGATTCTGCTTGCGTTGATTGGGCGAGGGGTAGCCTTTGAATTTAGAGGCAAAGGGAAAGGCGAGGCTTGGAAAAAGACGTGGGACGCAGCGATTCTGATTGGAAGCTTTGTCCCGCCGATGTTGTTCGGAATGGTGTTTGCCAGCTTGGTGAAGGGTGTGCCGATTGATCAGAATATGGAAATGACTGCGGGCTTCTCTGATATTGTGAATGGATACTCGTTGTGGGCAGGTGTGACAGTTACAGGACTATGCTTGTTGCACGGTCTGAACTTTATCTCGCTGCGCACTGTGGGCGAGCTGCGTGAAAAATCACGTGTACTGGCAGCAAAGCTGTTACCGATGCAGGCGGTTCTCATGGCAGTGCTTGTAGGGTGGACATTCATGGTAACGGATCTGTTTGAGCGGCAGGGTGTATTGTTGACAGTAGCGGTACTCTTAGGTGTTATCGCTTTTGTACTGGCTCGTCACTACTTGAGACAAGGCAGAGAAGGCTGGGCTTTCGGGATGACAGGTGCGATGATCCTGTTGACGTTCGTCTCGATGTTTATCGGTTTGTTCCCACGGGTGATGGTCAGCACGATTGATAGTGCGTTTGATTTGACCCTTTATAATGCTGCTTCGAGTCCATACACGTTAAAAGCAATGACCATTGTTGCAGCAGTGCTTTTACCGTTTGTGCTAGCCTATCAGGCTTGGAGCTACTTCGTTTTCCACAAACGAGTCACTGAAAAGGATCATTTGGAGTACTAATGGACAAGGAATTGTTCCGCTTACAAGGAATCCGACCGGTTATGCTGCTGCTAGCCGGTCTTTCCCTCCTGCAAAGTGCGGCGATTATCGGTCAGGCCTTGTTTTTGGCGAAGTCGATTGCGATCTTGTTTGAAGGTCAAACGGTTCAGATGGCGTATCAGCCGCTTGCCCTGTTTTTGGTCCTGATAGTCGCTCGCCATACCATCGTTTGGCTACAAAAGAAAGTCGCTGGCCGTTTTGCAGAAGCTGCCAGTGAGTCTTTGCAAGGGCGCGTTCTATCCCGATTGTTCGAGCGTGGTCCACGTTTTGCAGCCAGTGAAGGAAGCGGAAAGCTTGTTACGCTTGTTCTGGAAGGGGTAGATCGTGTACGTACCTACCTGGAGTTGTCTGTTCCGCGTACGCTGGATATGGTTTTTGTTACGTTTCCGCTTCTGGCATTTGTCTACAGGCAAGATGTGATTTCTGGACTAATCCTGATAGTAACGATGCCGGTTCTCATCGGATTTTTTATCGTTCTCGGTCTGGCGGCGCGTAAACAGGCAGACAAACAATGGCGATCGTATCGAATGCTTTCCCATCATTTCACCGATTCGCTCCGCGGGCTTGCGACGCTCCGGTTTTTGGGACGCAGCAAAGACCACGGGGAGACTGTCGGAAGAGTGAGCGATCAATATCGATCCGCTACGATGCGAACGTTGCGCGTGGCCTTCTTGTCTTCTTTGGCACTCGACTTTTTCAGCATGCTGTCAGTTGCGTTTGTGGCGGTTGGTCTTGGGTTGCGGCTGATTGAAGGGAACGTTGGCTTTGAAACGGCATTGGTCATCCTGATTCTTGCACCAGAATACTTTTTGCCAGTACGGATGCTTGGATCGGATTATCATGCCTCATTGGATGGCAAGGAAGCGCTGGAGACGATTCGTACCATTATCGATAGGGCCGCTACAGATGAACATAAGGCGGAACCGGAAGTAACGGTTAGTCAGACATCTGTGACAGGTGTATGGAATGGAACGATTACCTTGTCCGATATTCGGGTCGTCGGTGAGGATGGCAGACAGGTACTGGGTGAGGTATCCGCGGAATTGGGCAGCAATAGGAGAAGAGTGGGCATTGTAGGGGCGAGCGGGGCAGGAAAATCAACCCTTCTCGGAGTGCTAGGCGGCTTTTCTGAACCCGAAGCTGGCGTGATACAAGTAAATGGTCAACCCATTTCGTGGGATGCGAAGCAGGAGTGGCAGCGGCAAATCGCTTACATTCCACAGCATCCGTATTTATTCAATCAATCGTTGACGGATAACATTCGCTTCTATGAACCGGAAGCGACGCAGGAACAGGTGGAGCAGGTGATTCGTGATGTCGGTCTGGGAGAGCTGGTGGACAGCTTGCCAAATGGCTGTGACGAAATCATTGGCGAAGGGGGACGCACGTTAAGTGGCGGACAGTCACAGCGGGTTGCATTAGGACGTGCGCTGCTTGGTAACCGACCAGTGATTTTGCTCGACGAGCCGACTGCTCACTTAGATATTGAAACGGAATGGGAGCTCAAACAGACCATGTTGTCGGTGTTGGGGGACAGGCGCGTATTTTTGGCCACACATCGCTTGCATTGGATGCGAGACATGGATTGGATTTGGGTAATGGACCAGGGACGACTGGTAGAAACGGGTACCTATGAACAGCTCGTTGCACAAAAAGGCGTATTTTATCGGTTGTTGACAGCTAGTGCCAAGGGGGAGAAAGGATGAAGGAAGCGCGAGAAGGCAATCAGGGGTGGTTTCTTCCATACTTTCGCCAGTTTTTCTGGCAGTTTGCCGCAGCGGCTTTGCTGGGAACCTTGGCAGTGGCATGTGCGAGTGCTTTGCTGTATACGTCCGGGTATTTGATTTCCCGCTCCGCACTCAAGCCCGAAAACGTCTTAATGGTCTATGTTCCGATCGTACTTGTCCGGGCATTTGGCTTTAGCAAAGCAGTCATTCAGTACCTGGAACGTTTGGTTGGACATGATGCAGCTCTGCGTGTGTTGTCGCGTATGCGTGTGCGATTGTACCAGACAATCGAACTGCAAGATCAGCTCCTCCGCACTCGTTTTCGTACGGGAGATCTGCTTGGTGTACTAGCGGATGACATCGAGCAACTACAAAATGTTTATCTGCGCTTTGTGCTGCCAGCCGTCTCGGCGGTGCTCCTCTACGGGGCAGGGATTGTGGCACTTGGACGAATGGACGGGATGTTCGCGCTGCTGATGGCGTTGTACTGTGGTTTTCTGCTGCTTGTTGCACCCGCAGTAGTCTTGTGGTCATCCATTGCCAAGAGTCGTCGGTTCAAGCAGGAGAGACAGGCCGCATATCGGGAGTTGACTGATGCTGTTTTTGGCATGAGTGATTGGATTCTTAGTGGTCGTACCCAGCAGTTTCTCCAGTTATTTTCGAGACGGCAAAAGACAGCTGCCCAGATCGAAAACGGCATCCGACGCGGAGAATGGCGAGTACAGTGGATGTCGCAGTGTGCAATCGGTGGAGCCATTGTCTTACTGGTCATCTGGGCGGGTGGACTTGCCGGTGCGAATCAGATTCCTGTTACGTTGATTGCTGCGATTGGGCTGGTCGCATTTCCGTTGATGGATGCGTTTGCCCGTATTTCTGATGCAGTTGTGCGAATGCCAGAATACAAGGAGTCTCTGGAGCGGCTTCGGGAGATCGAGGGCGGTCGTCCCTTTGTGGAAGCGCAGAAGGAAAAGGTGGCAGATCAAGCTGGGGGCATTTTGAAGTTCGAGCATGTTCGTTTTCGCTACCCACAAGCCAGCAGTTGGAGTGTGCAGGACGTGTCTTTTGATGTGCCTCAAGGGGGGGAAATTGCGTTGCTCGGCCGCAGCGGAGCTGGTAAATCGACAATACTGAACTTGATTCGAGGGGCCTTACAGCCGGAAGTAGGTCAGGTGACTGTAAATGGACAGCCTGTCCAGTCAGAAGAGGCTTCTGCTTGTTTGTTTTCCGTGTTGAATCAGCAGCCGTATTTGTTTGACACAACCGTAGCAAATAACATTAGGCTTGGTCGACCCGATGCGTCCGATGAAGAGGTTCGTGCCGTGACAGCTCAAGTCGGTCTGGATCAGCTGATTGAATCCCTACCAGACGGTTATCAAACACGGATGCAGGAAACCGGTCTGCGCTTCTCTGGCGGAGAGAGGCAACGTATTGCCCTTGCCCGGATTTTGCTGCAAAACAAGCCGATTGTTCTCCTGGATGAACCGACGGTGGGATTAGATCCGTTGACTGAACGCGATTTGATGGCAACGATCTTCCGTGTCTTGCAAGGGAAAACATTGATTTGGGTGACGCACCACTTGAGCGGGTTAGAGCAAATGGACGAGATCATTTTTATGGAGCAGGGATTCATCTCGATGCGAGGGACACATGAGGAGTTGTATCAGGACAATCCAAGGTATCGCAACCTGTATACAATGGACTGTCCGTTGGTGTCCATGTTGGAAAAATGAGAAGAGGAAGGGAGGCTGTTCCGGAGAGGGACAGCTTTTTTCTTTTAAGATAGGGCCTCGCTGGTTACACCCCGGTAGTAATGAGTGTGCCCGTCATCATAAGTGGTTTGCCCTGAAAACTCGTGGTAATGACTTCCGTCTGGCAACGGAATAGGCGGACCCGTCCATCCCCTGTAGTGATGCACATGTCCATCATTAAAAGTAGTGGTACCTTCGTAGTAATGGACGTGCCGATCTCTCATTCCTTCTGGGGGCGATGTTCTGCCACGGATTCGGTGACGATGACGATCCGAAATGCTCGTCAGTGTGTCATACCCATGAAAATGCCCGGGTCGATCTGCAAATCGAATAAAGCGTAATGAATGAGAGTGCTGAGAGCTCATCAAGAAACGCCCCTTTGCATGCATTTATCACTAATAAATGCGTTTGTCAGCCGTTTCGAAACGGGCATTCGTCTATTGGGAAAAGGAAAGAGAGCCCTCCTCAGTGGAAAAGGCTCTCTCACGTCTGATTAAAACAGTTTTTTCCCCATAATATGATCGAGTGGAATCACGCCAATGACTCTACTATCATCGCTATTGTTACGATTGTCCCCCATCACAAACACATGGTTTTCTGGTATGACGATCTTGGCGTCAGGTAAGTCGACCATTTTTTCTTTTATGTACGGCTCGTTTAACGGCTGTCCATTCCGATACAGGCTCTCGTTCTTAAACTCCAACGTATCGCCAGGTTTTCCGATGACTCGTTTTACCCAGAATGTTTTGGCTTCGCTTTTCCCCATGGCAAGCATGAGTAGAGGATTTTCAAGGATGTCATCTTTTAACGTACGATCTCGGTTTACACGGCTGTCGATCACGACAATATCGTTGTACTCAGGGAGATAAGAGAATGTGTGGGACAATTTCGACACATAGATGCGTTCGTCGTTTTGCAAAGTGGGCTCCATCGATTGTCCATTCACTTTAAAAGGTTGGAGGACAAATACGTTAACCAGCATTGCGAGTGAAAGGGAGATGCCCAATGTTTTGGTCCAGCCCCATATTTCTTTTGCGCTTTTCAAATCAGACCGCATCCTTCCCCGTGAAAGATTTACTTTAGTGTGGCTACTGATTAGTACGTGAAATGGTGCTTTTGGGTTACATTAATGAAAAAGAGAAGCTAGCAAAACAGCGCCAAAATAAGATTAGAGCTTTTTAACAAAAGTAACCCGGTCATTTCCTTTTCCATCATAATTAGAAGTCACATCAATTCCATCCACGCTTTTATCTCCTTTCTCAACGACAAAACCTAGCTTCGTGTGGAAGGAGATTGAGCCTTTATTAACAGGGGAGGTAATGCATCGAATCGTATTACATCCTTTTTGTTCTACGGTTTGAAAGAAATGGTGGTATAATTCGCGTCCCCAGCCATCTTTTCGCTTGTCTGGATGTACCCCGACGAAGTGAATATAAGCTTCGCCAGGCAACGTCTGGGACAAGAAGCCGATGAGGAACGCGATGACTTCTCCCTTCTCTTCAACAATAAAGCTCGTTGACTGGAAATGGATAAAAAACAGCTTGGGTAACATATCAGACATTTGTCGCCCACCCCACCAATCGTTAAGGACGGTAATAACTTTGAGGTAGTCTTGCTCTTGTATATTTCGGATTTGCATCATGCGTGCCTCCTTATCAACATGCCTTACTGTGACAAGTCCTTCTGCTCGGGCAATTTTTCCCAGACTACAATGATTAGCGTTGCGATAGGGCCGAGGAATAAAGAGAGAAAAAACCAATTAAGACCGCTACGATTTTTTCCTTGAGCGAGTCCAGCGTTGATGAGGGCCAATGTACCCCAACCAACAACATATTGATCTTTCATTTGCGAATCAGCCTCCATTGTTGAAATATTGCTCTTATTATATAGAGTTGCTAAGAGTTTTACAAAATGTGTAAGAAAAAAGTAAAAATGGCCACTCGAAAACGAGGGCCACTGAGAGGAACTGGTTCGGGAACGGAAGGGGGTCTTGAACCATTGCATCAGGCGTTTTGATGCTCGGTTATTTATACAAAATATCATCCCGGAGTGATCCTACTTTGCCGAGAGCATCGACAATATCCTCTTCGCTGACACCAAAGTGAGCCAAGGCATCACGCAAATGCTTAACGATGGCATCAAAATGAATGGGTTGCAGATTCATCCCTTCGTGAACCTTTGCCATGGACTGTCCAGTGTATTGATTCGGACCACCGAGGGCATAGCTGATGAACTTAGTTTGGTGTCTACGTTGTTTTTCCATATCCGTGTTTTTGAAAAAGTGGTTCACGGTGTCATCAGCTAAAACTAAATCATAAAAGTAGTCCACTACTTTCGCGACCGTATCTTCCCCGCCGTATTTCTCGTAAAATGTACTCATCATTGGCCTCCTTAGGACGGTTGCTCCCCTTATATATTCCACCATGGATGGAAAGTTATTAAAGAAAAGCCCGCAAGCTGATGCCGATTGCATTTCGACGTCAGCCTGCGGACTAGATACCTGCCATGTGCGCTTTGTTTTAGCCAATTTTCCTTATTACTTTCGAATTTCCACCTGAACTGACAATGATCCATCCTTCAGGAACAGGCGAGGCTTGCATTACCTCAATCTGCGTTCCGTTAGGAGCACCATTGACATTTCTGATCACATTCGATCCTCCAAAGGCACGAACCATGACCCATCCGACTGGAATAGGTGAGGCGAGCATCACCTCTATCTCCGTACCATAAGAAGCACCGTTCACATTCTTGATGACATTCGATCCTCTAAAGGCTCGAACCATGACCCATCCGCTGGGGATAGGCGAAGCTAGCATCACCTCTACCTCCGTGCCATAAGAAGCACCGCTCACATTCCTGATCAGGTTCTGCGTTCCTAACGTTCTAACGATAACCCATCCGGCTGGAATAGGTGAGGTAAGCGACACCCAGAATTCTTCACCATACGTGGCTGCTTTTTCCTGTGGAGCGAGCGCCGCCCCTTGGACTTGTGTGGCTAGAGAGGGTACTACGACGACTGAACTTAATGACAGGATTATAAGTGCTTTTTTAAACATGGGCATCAACCTTTCCGAAATGGTTCAGTATAATTCTGAAAATGCCAATTTATTACATCTTATACAATTATCATTCTGATTACTTTAAGAGATATTGTCGAATGGTAGGCAAAGTTGACGATGGGTTAAACAGCCACTAGAAAAGCAAAAGACCCTCTCATCGGTTGAGAGGGTTGAGGTAAAGGTAGACTGTCCGCGTGCGGAGCGTAATGGAGAGCATTCTTATTTCATAAAGCTTAAAGCGACGCCAATGGAATAAGGTACAAGCCATAAAATCCATACGATCAAGCTAAATTTATGGAACTGCTTGATTTGATGTTCTTTCTTTTTCCATAGGACGACACAGGCCCACACTGTATGGAAAAACATTAAGATCAGAGCGATCAACCCAGTAATGCCATGCAAATTTAAACTGGAGTTCTCAGCAAGTAGTTTCATAAACGTAGTTCCGATCGTATCGAATGCTAAGCCAAGACCAAAAAAGATAAGGTGTTTTAACTTTAGCTCTCCTGAACGTTTTTCGCTCCATACCCCAATCGTATAGGCAATGAGAGCAAGATTTATAAAAATCACAGCTGCTACTAACACGTAAGATCATCTCCTGTTCATTTCTTTTGACTACGCTTGTAAGTGTAATCGTTGAACATGAACACAAGATGAACGACAGTGTAAATGGAGGTACCGATGCCCCTCAAATGAGGAGCACCAGTACTGCAAAGCTAGTTGTCTAGGTGCGATGGACCATCTGCATGAAACAAGTGTCTCAAGATCGCTTGACTCACTTCGGTCACTGGTTCAAAAACAAAAGCAACCAGATGTTCATGTGGCTCCAGATAGTAATTCCTGTAGCCGAGCTGAATCAACTCCCGATTGAGTCGCGCTGCATCTTCGAAACTTGCATAGAAATACAGTTGCTTGGTCATGGTAATCACCTCCTTCCGCACTAAAACGTAGCAGAAGGAGTAGAATCTCACCAACGATCATGATCTTGATTTCCAATTAGAAAAGGAAAAAACCCCTATAAAAAATAAGGGTTTCTCCTTTCACATCACCTATTCGCTCTACCGATTGTCCACTTTCTCCGGATACATATCATGATTCATCATCCGATGGCTCGCCATCTCCTCGTACTTCGTCCCCGGTTTCCCGTAGTTGCAATACGGATCGATCGAGATGCCGCCGCGCGGAGTGAACTTGCCCCATACCTCGATATAGCGCGGGTCCATCAGCTTGATCAAATCGTTCATGATAACATTGACGCAATCCTCGTGAAAATCACCGTGATTACGGAAGCTGAACAAATATAGCTTGAGCGACTTGCTCTCTACCATTTTGATATCAGGAATGTAGCTGATATAAATCGTCGCAAAGTCTGGTTGTCCGGTAATCGGGCACAGGCTGGTGAATTCCGGGCAGTTGAATTTTACGAAATAATCGCGGTACGGATGCTTGTTGTCAAAAGACTCCAATACGCTCGGATCATAGGAGTAGTTGTACGTTGTCCCTTGATTTCCCAAAAGAGTGAGGGAGGATAAATCGCGTTCTTGTTGGTGTGCCATATGAGTACAGTCCTCTTTTCTTCATGAAAGTAAAATATCGTTTAAACGCCTCGTTTATTGCCCCAGACAAGCGCATGTAGTTGGGGAAGAACCTTCGCGTCATTCATGTCAGCTGTCTCCATCGCCTGATCGATCAGCCATTCAAAGCTCTCCAAAAGCTTATCCCGAAGCGAAGGCGTATCAGCGTCAGTCAGATCGCTGTTTCCTGGCTGCAAGTAGAAGGGAACCCCTGGAAAGCGCTGATGGATGGTTCGTGCATAGGCAAAATCGGCGTCGTCGAAAACAACCACTTTCAGACTAAGTCCTGGATGCTTTTGATCCAGGAGCTCGTGCACAATTCGATCAAGCGCTTGAAAATCTGTTTGCATCCCGGAACTAGGCGGCTTAGGAGATAGCGTAATATCGTCAATCAGTGGAAGCCACGCTTGCCACTTGCTGCCTTGTGTTTCGACTGCTGTGCGAATGCCATGCTCCTTCAAAAGGGAGATTAAGTCACCGATGCCAGCCAAAAGCGCAGGATTTCCCCCGGAGATCGTGACATGAGAAAAACGGTCCCCGCCTAAGCGAGTGAGCTCCTCCCAGACAGCCTCGGGCGACATTTGCCGGATTTCATCACGGGCAGATCCATCCCACGTAAAAGCGGAGTCACACCAGTTGCAACGATAGTCACAGCCAGCGGTTCGCACAAACATCGTTTTTTGTCCGATAACCATTCCTTCGCCCTGAATGGTAGGGCCGAATATTTCCAAGACCGGGATCATTCCATCATCCACTCCCGTCTTGCCTCGGCATAGCTGGTCGGTGTCTCGAACAGGCGAACGAACTCCACCCGAGCGCCGTCGTAGCGGTCGCGGTAGGCATCTGACTGCAATTGCTTTTCCATCTCTTCGAAAATCCACACGACCATGTTTTCAGCAGTGGTATTCATCGGAGGAAGCATTTCATTCAGATAGCGATGATCCAAATAAATTTCGATGTGCTCTTTCCAGATTTGCTTGATGTCACCGAAATCGATCACGAGTCCGATCTCGTCCGGAAAGCCACTGATGCCAAAGACGACCGTGTACGTATGGCCGTGGAGGTTTTTGCACTTTCCTTCATAAGCGTGCAGATGATGGGCAGCGTCAAAAGTAAATTCCTTGCTTACCAAAACGCGTTTGTTATGGTAGCGAAGCTGTGATTTTTGAATATGGGTACCCAGTGCCTGCATGCGATCGACGATACGAAAATCAAAGTTCGCGCTCATCAGGCTTTTTCTCCAGGTTGATTTTTCTCGGAAAGATACGTGTCCAGACCGGCTTTTCGCAGGTGGCAGGCAGGGCATTCGCCGCAGCCGTCTCCTTTGATGCCGTTATAGCAGGTGAGGGTATTTTCGCGAATATAGGTGAAGGCACCCAGATCGTCCGCCAGTTTCCATGTCTGTGCTTTGTTCAGCCACATGAGCGGCGTATGAATCACAAACGGATAGTCCATCGACAAATTCAATGTCACGTTGAGTGATTTGATAAAGGCGTCACGGCAGTCGGGATAACCGCTAAAATCCGTTTCGCATACACCAGTAATCAAGTGACGTGCTCCTCGTTGCTTGGCGAAAACGCCCGCAAAGGAAAGGAACAACAAGTTGCGTCCGTCGACGAACGTGGATGGCAATTGGCCTTCTTCCTGGGTAATGTCGATATCTGTGCGGGTGAGTGCATTGGGCGCGAGCTGGTTTAACAGGCTCATGTCCAATACGGAGTTTTTGACGCCGAGTTCTGCGGCAATTTGCTGGGCGCACTCGATCTCCAGCTTGTGTCGCTGACCGTAGTCAAATGTGAGGGTTTCTACTTCGCCGAATTGCTCTTTTGCCCAAAACAGGCAGGTAGTGCTGTCCTGACCTCCGCTAAAGACAACAACGGCTTTTTCCTTTTTCATCATTGCTCTCCATCTCCTCTTAATTGAATGGGAAGAAAGAGAGTTCTTGAACTTTCCTGCAAAAAAACAATAACAATACCAAAGAAAGGTACTGTTATCCAGCTTAGTTTTTTATAGAGGGAGTTCGCGAACCTCTCCCGTGCAGATGCACGGATTTCTTATTTGTGGAACCCAAGTGGGTGCCTTGAGACATTATACAACAATCACCGCAAAAGTGGGGGGATTATCGCTTGGAAAAAGATTGACGGATGGAGGGTGCTACTGCTAGTGTTTTTTCATAATCGATCAACATGGAGTGGAGTTGGTGATTTTGATAAGAGACGTCCCTTTAGTAGAAGAGTATCGCGGTGGTATTCTGGAGAACGTACATAACGGCATCGTGTGCGGCGTGAATGAAAAAGGAGAGGTGGCTTATCGGGCAGGAGATGTGAATCATATCACCTTATTGCGTTCAGCAGCTAAGCCCTTTCAAGCCATTCCGATCGCCAAACGTAAAATTGATGAAAAATTCGGACTGAATAACGGCGAAGCAGCACTCTTTGCAGCCTCACATCGTGGAGAAGTCTATCATATAGAACGCTTGGAGTCGATTTTACAAAAGACCGGCATTCAGGAAAACGAATTGCTTACGTGCCCGACTTATCCACTCAACGAGGAGCCGAAGTTTGCTTGCTTGTCCCAAGGCAAAGAAAAGCGCAGGCTCTTTCATAACTGTGCGGGAAAGCATTTGGGGTACTTGGCGCTGTCAAAGGATCAAGGATATTCCACTCATGATTACTACAAGGCAGAGCATCCAGCGCAACAAGAGGCCTTGGAGGTGTTTGCCAGCCTTGCTGACTATCCAAAAGCGCAGGTCCAGCTAAGTGTCGACGGTTGTGGTTTCCCGGTTTTTGCATTGCCGCTCAAGAACCTGGCGATTGCTTATCTAAAGCTCGCGTGCCCGGATCTGATCGAGGATCAGAAGACGCGTGAGGCAGTAGAGAGAGTGACAGGCTGGATGACGAGCAGTCCCGAGATCATTGCCAGTCACAACTTCATCTGTACAGCCCTTTTAATGGATGAAAATATAATCGCCAAAGGCGGAGCAATGGGCGTATACGGCTTTGCTTTGAAAAAGGAGAGACTCAGCTTTTCGCTGAAGGTACTGAATGGCTCTGAACTAGTATGGCCGCTTATAATCGCGTCGATCTTGGAGCAGATTCAGTATGATAATCCGGAAACCATCGACAGACTCCATGCGCTGGCACCAAAAGCCATTAAAAACGACAATCAGCTGGTGGTCGGGGAGAAACGATCAGTTTTTGTCTTGAACAAATGCTAAAAATGGAGGCGAAGTATCATGCTAGTGGAAGTGATTGCGACTTCAGTTGAGGATGCAAAACGTGCGGAGCAGGGCGGAGCTGATAGGCTGGAGCTCATCTCGGGAATTTTGGAGGGAGGCATTACTCCGAGCTGGGGATTGATTGAGGCAGTGGTCAAGGCGGTTTCGATCCCCGTAAACGTCATGGTGCGACCGCATAGCCAATTGTTTTGCTATACAGCAGAAGAACTTTCTGTCATGCGGCAGGATGTACGTATCATCCGTGAGCTTGGGGCGGCAGGTGTCGTAATTGGCATGCTGACTCCGGAAAATAGGCTTGATCAGAGGGGGATGGAGCAGGTGCTTGGTGAATCAGGTTCATTACATGTGACATTCCACCGTGCGTTTGATAATGCCGTCGATCAAATGGAAGCAGCACGTATTCTTCTGGAATATCCCCAGGTTCGTACGATTCTAACTTCTGGGGGCAAAAAAACGGCAATCGAGGGAGCTGATTGCATCGGGCAGCTCGTCAAGCTGACAGAGAACACACAGCTTGCGATTTTGGCAGGAAGCGGATTGTCGCTAGCTAACGTGGGAGACCTCGTGAAACGTACGGGTGTCAAAGAGGTTCATTTTGGATCGGCAGTACGAGAAGAAGGACAGGCTCTCCGATACGTCGATGCAGAGCGAGTGGCAGCGATCAAACAACTACTGTAAGCATAAAACAAGCCGACACCTTACTTCTGGAGGGTAGCCGGCTTGTTGTTCATTTGCTTCCGTATCCAGTAACCGACGAGAAGAATCAACGGATACAAGAACCCTATTGTTAAATCAAAGAATGGCCAGTACGTATACGTTTCGTATAAAAAAGCTTGGTTTGGAACGATGATAATCGCGATGGCGACAAATAAGATGCAAATGGGCAAGGTGAGCGACTGATGCTCCTTTAAATGGAGAAGCTGCTTTATCCCTACACAGAAACCATACATATACAGTACGACTTTGAAATAAATGGAGACAAACCACATGAGAGCCATCATTGCTTCCTGCCTTTGAAAGAACTCTCCTACATGGACTCGTTTGGCGAGGGAGTAGCTAGGAAACGTCTCACGGGAAACCAATTCTGGGCCGAGCACTAAAAGCGATAAGAAGATGACGGCAAGCAGACAAACGCCACCGTATATCGCTCCTCGCAAAAATGCAGATGTGAGCTTTTGTTTTGCATCTAGGAGTGGAGTCATCATGAGGAAAATAACCAGCTCTGAGAAGGGAAAAGCGGTCACGGAAAATACTCCTCTTATAACGGGCTTCATGCCATTTTCCAAGAAGGGGAGAAGGTTCACGAATTGGAACTGAGGGGTTAACAAAAGAAAAAACGAAACGAACGTAAGGACAAACCAGAGGAAAAAGATTTCGCTGGTCCGTGCAAAAGCTTCAAGGCCTAAACGAACAGCGTATATGGCACAGGCAACAAGTAAAAACATGACAGCTTGGATAGGTGTTGCTTTCATAATGTGCGTAGTCATGAAATCGCCAATTGTTCGTATATAGACTGCGCCATTGATTAACACGGCCCCCATAAAGAGGATGGAAAAGACTGTCCCGAGCCAACGTCCAAATATGAGCTTGTTTTTTTCAATCAGCGTTTGTTCGGGGTAGATGCGACCGACTAGACAAAACAAGTATACGATGGCTAGCCCCAGCGCCATGCCGATCAAGCCTGATAGCCATCCATCGTGACCCGCTTCAGTCGCAGGTACAGAAGGTAAGATCAAGATGGAATCTCCTATGGTGATGAATGTTACGAGGATGACAAATTGACGGCTGCCAATTTTATCGGAGTTCTGCATGATGCCTCACCTTGTCCGTAGGTTTATCTTACGTATTATTTCCAAGTTTAGGATGGATAAACGAATGGTAAGCGGGTACGGTCTCTTGTTTGATTTGTTTTCGGAATAGTATGATAATCAGGGGACAACAAAAAACTACGAGCAACGGGAGAAGGGAAGAAAAGCTGTGGAGCTGGAAAAAAGGTTGTCGGCTATTATCGGACAAGCGGAGGGGACTTGGGGCGTCGTTGTGGAGGAACAGGGCTCAGCGAAAGAAACCCGTTTTGAACATGTACCGGACGAGCTGTTTATTGCGGAGAGCGTCATCAAAGTGCCGATCATGGCTGCCGTTTTCGCGGCAAGTGAGCAGGGGCATTTTCGTTTGGATGATCAGCTTGTTCTACGCCAAGAGGATCTGGTAGGGGGATCGGGGATTTTGTACGCGCTATCCCCAGGCTTGAGGCTCACGATTCGCGACTTGGTGACCCTCATGATTATTCAGAGCGACAATACGGCGACAAATATGCTGATTGATTTGGTAGGAAAAGATCAGATTGATCAGACCATGATTGATTTGGGAATGCACCAAAGCTGTTATTCACGCAAACTCATGATTTATCCACTCGATATCACAGAAAACAATAAGATAACCGCTGGGGATGTTGCGAGTATGCTAGGTCATTTGGCAACGGGCAGTTTTCTGTCTCAGCGTGCCTGCAAAGAGATGATCGCCATTATGAAAAAGCAGCAAGTCCGTAATGGTCTGCCGTCCCAATTGCCAAATGAGGAAGAATCCAATTATCATGGATGGGAACTGCCGTGTAAATCCGGCTGGGATACCGGCAGACAGCATGATGTAGGCTTGCTATATACGAACAATCGCTGCTTTTCGATTACGGCCTTATCCAAAGATGTAACCGCTCAATCTGCTCTGAACACACTGGGATTACTGGGAAGAGCTGTGTATGACTACGCTATTTTGGCTGTCGATAATTAGATCGGCAGCTTTTTTAATTGTTGATGGACAGAACTTGTTTGGAAACCTTATCGATCTCTTGCAATTCCGACGAGGTCAAAGAAAAGCGCATAGCTTTGACATTTTCCTCCGCATGATGGACCTTGGACGCGCCTGGAATCGCAAAGACCGTTTCGCCATGAGCGTGAATCAACCAGTTCAAGGCAATTTGTGTAGCGGATGCATCGTATTTACGTGCAAGCTCCTCCAAGACTGTGATGAGCGGCTGGGACTTTTTTAGCCCGGTGGAACGAAAGGGTGATGTCCATTTTCGGGGTCCTGTAATGGACTGAACAAGGGCTGGATTTTTATGAAACTTCCCGCTTAGAATCCCTTGCTCAAGCGGAGAATAGGCGATAATGGCAATGCCCAACTCTTTTGCCGTATCCAGAATCCCGTTTTGTTCGATTCTCCTGTCCAGCAGGCTGTATTTCATTTGATTGGAGATGAGACGCAGGCCATGCTCGCGCAATACGCGATCGGCTTCTCGCATGTTTTTGGCGGAAAAATTACTGACGCCTACGTTCTGTATCTTGCCTTGCTTGACGAGCTTGGCCATTTCATTCATTTCGCTTGCAACAGATGACAAGGAGTAGGGCTGGTGGACTTGATGCAAATGGATGGTGCGGTTGTCGAGTAAACGAATGCGCTCGTCGATTGTGTTCCCGATGCTTTTGGCGGTGCGAAATACAGGCCACCATTTTGTCGCAATATGAGCAGAATCAGCTAGTGTCCCAGCGTCTTTAAGGGCTTTTGCCAGCATCTGTTCTGATTGACCTTTGCCGTATACTTCTGCGGTATCAAACCAGTTAATGCCCCCATGCAAACTCGTCTGCACAATTTTTAAAACATCGTCAGGTCCAATGACAGGCCAAAACTTCCCCACCATTCCGTGTCCATTGCTAAACTGCCAGCAGCCGAGACCTAGTGGAGAAAGCATCAGGTCTGAGCTCCCCAATTTACGCAAGACAGACGTTTCGAGTGCTCCCAAGCCACTTCACCTACTCCCGTTCTCTTATTGATTTAAGATGCTTTCTTCCAATACAGCATACTTGTCGCCGTACTCCTTAATGATATGCTTTTCGCCCCATAAGCAGAGCGAATCGAGAATACTTTTCAAGGTCCAGCCGTACTCGCTGAGCTCATACTCCACTTTGGGCGGAACTTGATTGTAAATGATCCGGCAGATGATACCATCCTCTTCCAGTTCTCTAAGTTGCTGTGTCAGCATCTTCTGCGTAATGCCCGGCATCAGTCGTTTCAACTCACTTGTACGTTTTTTTCCGTGAGTCAGGTGACACAAAATAACGCATTTCCATTTACCGCCGATGACCTCAAGTGTAGCTTCCACTGAAATGTTATACTTCTTTTTCACTGTTGATTTCCTCCTAAACGATAGGTACTTATTAGTGCCTATCACACAAAAAAGTGCGTACTTTTTCTTTTCGTTAGTTTATCTCATAATAACACTTGTCAAACGACATGAAGCACATTAGGTGACTGGAAACAGTCATACTAACATAGAGTACAAGGATGGAGGAGACAAGTTATGCCAAAACATTTGCAAGATACAACTACACTGTACAACGGAGTAAAAATGCCTTGGATGGGTCTGGGTGTTTTTAAAGTAGAGGAAGGTCAGGAGCTTGAGCTAGCTGTAAAAAACGCAATCAAGCATGGCTACCGCAGTATCGACACAGCCGCTATTTATAACAATGAAGAGGGTGTTGGCCGTGGAATCCGTGCAGGTTTGCAGGAAGCGGGCATTACTCGGGAAGATCTTTTTGTTACCTCTAAAGTATGGAATGCGGATTTAGGGTATGAGTCAACGTTGCAAGCATATGAAACGAGCCTGAAAAAACTCGGGCTGGAATACTTGGACTTGTACCTCATTCACTGGCCGGTAGAAGGAAAGTTCAAAGAAGCATGGAGAGCATTGGAGACGCTGTACAAAAAAGGATTGGTAAAAGCGATCGGGGTGAGCAATTTCCACGTTCATCATTTAGAAGAGCTGCTTAAAGACGCTGAAATTAAGCCGATGGTCAACCAAGTGGAATTCCATCCGCGCTTGTCCCAAGATGAACTGCGTGCCTACTGCAAGGAGCAAGGGATTCAATTTGAAGCATGGTCTCCGCTTATGCAAGGTCAGCTATTGGACAATCCAGTACTAAAAGGAATTGCAGAAAAACACGGGAAGTCCATTGCCCAAGTCATTATACGCTGGGATTTGCAAAATGGCGTCGTAACCATTCCAAAGTCGACCAAAGAGCATCGAATCGTCGAGAATGCATCCGTATTTGATTTCGAACTATCGAAAGAAGACATGGAAATGATTCATTCCCTGAATCAAAATCACCGTGTTGGTCCAGACCCAGATAATTTTGATTTTTAATAGCTGACAGCAAACAAAAAACTCCTGATGATTTCAGGAGTTTTTTTGCGTTGAGGAAAAAGGAATAGGAATCAAATGACTTCTGGCAACTGAATTTCGTCCATCGTTACCACACATTCAAATTGATTGGGCGAGTCGTGGTGAACATGCTCCTTGAAAATACCCATTTTCACGAAAAAGCGCAGGCTGGTGTAAACGGTTGAGAGTGTGATGTTTGGCATCTCGTTTTTCAAAGCGTGATAAATGTCTTTGGCTGTATAGAATTTCCGAGTAG